>NZ_JAKEVN010000056.1:0-25827 GCF_022398505.1 Pseudoalteromonas sp. Isolate3
GAATAACATTTAGCCACAATATCTGGTGTTGTTTAAATTGCAGATCACAAGATAGTGTGGTCTGCGTTGTTTTGCAAGGGATAGAATTGCCCCATTTTGTGGATAACTATTGGATAAACGTATTGTGTTAGTAACCATTAACCTTTGAACATTCATAGAAGACGAAATTTGTAGAAATCAACAAAAGATCCAGAAAATTTATCGTTTTTAAAAATAAATTTTGACTGATTTTTTTATCATCAAAGAATGCTCAAAAGTGAATCAAATCACAATATATGGTGTTTCATCTATCAAATAACACTATATATGGTTAAATCCATCAATGGGTGTTTGCCAATTGAAATCCGCTTGCCAGTCAAGAGCAGCATCAACACTGGGTATGTAACCCCATAACGCCGTTGCACTATACATATTGGCAGCTTTTGCAGCTTGAATATCACGTTCAGCATCACCGATATATAAACAGCGACACGGATCAACGTCTAAGATCTCAGCTGTGTGTAAAAGTGGATCGGGAGATGGTTTTGAAACAGCTAATGTATCGCCACTTACTACCGCCATCGCTTTACTCAAAGAGGGTATAGCTTGTACTAAGGGCTCAGTTAAAAAGCCGGGCTTATTAGTCATAATGCCCCACTTAATATTGTTTTGCTCAAGTGCAATTAAAAGCTGCTCGATGCCATTAAAGCATTTACTGTGTACAGCGATATCTTCGGCGTAGTAATCAAGAAGCTGTTGGCGCAAAGCGAGTTGTTCAAGTTCTGGCCATTTATCACCAAAGCCTACTTCTAATAATGCATTTGCACCATTAGAAGCAGCAGGGCGATAAACATGTTCAGCAACAGGGGCCACATTGGCATCTGCTAACACGCGGTTTAATGCACCACCTAAGTCATCCGCAGTATCGAGTAGAGTGCCATCTAAATCAAAGATAAAGGCATCAAAATCGATAGAGGGTGCTTGCACACCACTCATCACGCTAGTTTCTCAAAGTGCAGGATGTAATTAACACTTACATCATCGTTTAAGCTGTACTGCTTAGAAAACGGATTATAGTTAAGACCTGTACTGGCGCGTACTTTTAATCCAGCTTCTTCAGCCCATGCAATAAGCTGTGCAGGTTTTATGAATTTTTTATGGTCATGGGTACCTTCAGGTACCATTTTCAATAGCTTTTCAGCACCAACAATGGCAAACAAATAAGCTTTTGGTGTTTTATTTAATGTTGAAAAGAATACATCGGCACCAGGTTTAGCAAGTTCTGCTACAGCGCGAATAATAGAAGCGGGATCTGGAACATGCTCAAGCATTTCCATACACGTCACAACATCAAAGCGAGCAGGGTGCTCAGCAGCAAATTGCTCTGCAGGTACTTTTATATAATCAACAGGCACGCCTGTTTCTAAACTATGTAACTTAGCAACGGTTAATGGCTCTTGGCCCATATCAATGCCAGTTACTTTAGCGCCCATACGGGCCATGCTTTCACTTAAGATGCCGCCACCACAGCCAACATCTAAGGTTTCCTTATCAAATAAGCCGCCCACTTTATCTGCGACAAAATCCAAGCGAAGAGGATTTATTTCATGAAGGGGTTTGAACTCTCCGTCGCGGTCCCACCAACGTTCTGCGATGGCTTCAAACTTTGCAATTTCTGCATTATCTACATTCTGATGCTCGGTCATAAAAAACTTCCTCGTTAATCTGAGGCCATTATATAGGGGTAAATTAATAAATCGCAAAGATTTAGCGCCTGTAAATCTAAATAAATTGTGATAGCATGGTCAGGAAATAATAACTAAAGCTCTTAAGACGGCGATTTGCCTCTTAATGAGTCAATACTGAAGGAATGTGAAATCAAATGACTGATCTCGCCAATGAAATTCTGCCAGTCAATATTGAAGATGAATTAAAAAATTCTTACCTTGATTATGCCATGAGTGTAATCGTAGGTCGTGCATTGCCAGACGTACGTGACGGCTTAAAGCCTGTTCACCGCCGCGTTTTGTTCGCAATGAACGAACTCAATAATGATTGGAATAAACCTTACAAGAAATCAGCACGTGTTGTTGGTGATGTAATCGGTAAGTACCACCCACATGGCGACAGCGCGGTATATGACACCATCGTTCGTATGGCGCAGCCTTTCTCATTACGCTACATGCTTGTTGACGGCCAAGGTAACTTTGGTTCTGTTGACGGTGACTCTGCGGCAGCAATGCGTTATACGGAAGTCCGTATGGCGAAAATGTCACATGAATTATTAGCTGATTTAGAAAAAGAAACGGTTGATTACGTACCTAACTACGACGGTACTGAGCAAATTCCTGACGTATTACCTACTAAAGTACCTAACTTATTAGTAAATGGTTCTTCGGGTATCGCTGTTGGTATGGCGACAAACATCCCACCTCATAACTTAACAGAAGTTATCAATGGTTGTTTAGCGCTAATCCAAAACCCAGACATGTCAATTGCTGACCTTATTGAATATATCCCGGGTCCGGATTTCCCGACTGCGGCGATTATCAATGGTAAAAAAGGCATTGAGCAGGCGTATTTAACGGGTCGTGGTAAAGTATACATCCGTGCTCGCGCTGAAATCGAAGTTGACGAAAAAACTGGTCGTGAAACCATTATTGTTCACGAAATTCCTTATCAAGTTAACAAAGCGCGCCTTATCGAAAAAATCGCTGAGCTAGTTAAAGATAAGAAGATTGAAGGTATTAGCGCACTACGTGACGAATCAGATAAAGACGGTATGCGTATCGTTATCGAAATCAAACGTGGTGATGTTGGTGAAGTAATCTTAAACAACCTATATGCACAAACTCAGTTACAAACTGTGTTTGGTATGAACATGGTTGCACTTGATAACAACCAACCTAAGTGTTTCAACTTAAAAGAAATGCTTGAAGCGTTTATCGTTCACCGCCGTGAAGTTGTTACACGTCGTACTGTATTCGATTTACGTAAAGCCCGTGACCGTGCTCACACGCTTGAAGGCTTAGCGATTGCTCTTGCGAATATCGACCCGATTATCGAACTTATTCGTAAGTCACCAACCCCAGCAGAAGCAAAAGCAGCATTAACAGCTCGCCCTTGGGAACTTGGTACAGTTAAAGCTATGCTTGAAAAGGCAGGTGAAGATAACGTAGCACGTCCTGACTGGTTAGCCGCTGATTTAGGTATCCGTGACGGTCAGTACTATTTATCTGAGCAACAAGCACAAGCAATTTTAGACCTACGTTTACACAAACTAACAGGTCTTGAACATGAGAAAATCTTAGACGAGTACCAAAACTTACTTGATCTAATTGCTGAGCTTTTACACATTCTTTCAAGCCCAGATCGTTTAATGGAAGTTATCCGCGACGAGCTAGTAGAAATTAAAGAGCAATATGGTGACGAACGTCGTACTGAAATCAGTGCAGCTGCTCACGATATTAGCCTTGAAGACCTAATCAATGAAGAAGACGTTGTAGTAACGCTTTCTCACGAAGGTTACGTTAAATATCAACCACTCTCTGATTACGAAGCACAGCGCCGTGGTGGTAAAGGTAAGTCAGCAACTAAGATGAAAGATGAAGACTTCATCGAGCGTCTATTGGTTGCTAACACACACGATACAATTCTGTGTTTCTCAACGGCAGGTCGCTTATATTGGTTGAAAGTTTATCAGTTACCATTAGCAAGCCGTGCAGCGCGTGGTAAGCCAATTGTTAACTTATTACCACTTGAAGCTGATGAGCGTATTACCGCTATCTTACCAGTACGTGAGTACGAAGAAGATAAATACATCTTTATGGCAACAGCGTTTGGTACAGTTAAGAAAACACCACTTACCGCATACAGCCGTCAACGTGCGAGCGGTATTATCGCTGTTAACCTTAATGAAGGTGATAGCCTAATTGGTGTTGATATCACTGATGGCACGAATGAAATCATGCTATTCACTGATGCCGGTAAAGTTGTCCGCTTTAAAGAAGCAGAAGAGTCAGAAGTTGTTGATGAAAACGGCAACCCTGTGCTAGACGAAAACGGTAACCCGGAAATCCGCTTCAAAGGTGTTCGTCCGATGGGCCGTACAGCAACGGGTGTTCGTGGTATTAAGATGGCTGACGACCAACGCGTTGTGTCGTTAATCGTACCTAAGTCAGATGGTGCTATCCTAACTGTGACAGAAAACGGTTACGGTAAGCGTACAGCACTTGAAGATTACCCATCGAAGAGCCGTGCAACACAAGGTGTTGTATCAATCAAAGTAAGCGAGCGTAATGGCGCTGTGGTTGGTGCAGTACAAGTTGACGAAAACGACGAAATCATGATCATCTCTAATCGCGGTACATTAGTACGTACCCGTGTTAATGAGGTTTCTACGGTTGGTCGTAATACTCAAGGCGTTATTTTGATACGAACTATTGACGAAGAGCAAGTAGTTGGTTTACAACGTATCGAAGAAATCGAAGTTGATGAGCTTGAAGCCATCGAAGGCGAGGCCGTTGAAGTAGTCGATACCAATACTGAAGAAACGGGTGATAACCCACCTTCAGAATAACATTGATTTAAAAAGCGGCTTCGGCCGCTTTTTTTATCCGCACTATAATTACTGGAATGAGGCAAAGTAATGACTAAATATAATTTTTGTGCAGGACCGGCAATGCTACCGCCGGCAGTTATGCAAAAAGCACAAAAAGAATTTATAGATTGGCAAGGTTTAGGTGTCTCTGTGATGGAAATTAGCCATCGCAGCAGCGACTTTTTAGCACTTACTGCTAAATGTGAAGCAAGCCTGCGTCGCTTAATGAATATTAGTGATGAGTTTGAAGTGTTATTTATGCACGGCGGTGGCCGTGGTCAATTCAGTGCTGTGCCATTGAATCTTCACCTTGATGATAAACCGGCTGTGTACTGTGAAAACGGTGTATGGTCTAAAGGTGCTACTTCAGAAGCTGCTAAATTCACTGCTGTTGAAAGTATTAATGTACGTGATGATGAACAGCAAAATGGTCAGTTCTCTATCAAACCAGCAAGCAGCTGGGAATTACCTGCTGATGCGTCGTACATTCACTATTGCCCGAATGAAACCGTAGATGGCATTGAGATTTTCGAAGTACCATCACATCCATCTGCACCGATTGTTGCTGATATGTCATCGACTATTTTATCGCGCGAATTTGATGTAAATCAGTTTGATCTTATTTACGCTGGCGCACAAAAAAATATCGGCCCGTCTGGTTTATCGATTGTTATTATTCGTAAAACGCTACTTGAACGTGAAGGCCTTGCAAAGCCAGGAATTCTTGATTACGCATTAGAAGCGAAACAAGGCAGCATGTATAACACACCACCTACATTTGCGTGGTACTTAGCTGCTGAAGTATTTGAATGGCTTGAAGCAAACGGTGGCGTTAAAGCGATGGAAGAGCAAAACATCGCAAAAGCAGAATTACTTTACAACTTTATTGATAGCTCAGATTTTTATAGTAATAAAGTTGCCAAGCATTGCCGTTCACGCATGAACGTACCGTTTTGGTTAAACGATGAATCATTGAATGAAAAATTCATTAATGAGTCAAAAGAAGCAGGCTTATTAGCCCTTGAAGGTCACCGTATTGTTGGTGGTATGCGCGCAAGCATTTATAACGCGATGCCACTTGAAGGTGTTCAAGCTTTGGTTAATTTTATGGAAAAATTCGCCAAGGAGCACAGCTAATTATGGAACAGCTTCGTCTTGAACCAATCTCAAAAGTAAATGGTAGTGTGACACTGCCAGGCTCAAAAAGTTTATCAAACCGTATCTTACTGTTAGCAGCACTGGCAGAGGGCACAACGGTTGTTGAAAACCTTCTCGACAGTGATGATATTCGTCATATGCTAGGTGCGTTAAATCTTTTGGGCGTAAATGTATCGCTTAATGAAGATAAAACAGTGGCTACCGTAGAGGGGGTTGCAGGTAAATTTAAAACCCCAAGTGAGCCATTATTTTTAGGCAATGCTGGTACTGCTTATCGTCCACTGACAGCTGTATTAGCTGCTGTAGAAGGCGAATATCAGCTGGTGGGTGAGCCACGTATGGAAGAGCGCCCAATCGGCCATTTGGTTGATGCACTGCAAGCCCTGGGTGGTGATGTTGAATATCTTAAGCATAAAGACTATCCACCACTGGCCATTAAAGGCGGCAAAATCAACGGCGGTAAAGTTGAAATTGATGGCAGTATTTCGAGCCAGTTCTTAACTGCGTTACTAATGGCGGCGCCATTATTTAATGGCGACACAGAAATCACCATTAAAGGCACGCTGGTATCAAAGCCTTACATTGATATTACCCTAGATGTGATGAAGCGTTTCGGTGTTATTGTGAGTCATGACAACTATGAAACGTTTTACGTTAAAGGCTGTCAGCAGTATCAAGCACTTGAGCGTATTATGGTCGAAGGTGATGCTTCAAGCGCCTCTTATTTTGTTGCGGCGGCTGCAATAGCTGGCGGCGAAATTGAAATTAATGGGGTAGGTGCTGCATCTGTTCAGGGTGATATTGGTTTTGCCAAAGTTATGGAACAAGTCGGCGCTAAAATTGATTGGTACGATGAAAAGTTGGTGGTTCGTAAAGGCGAGCTGAACGCGGTTGATATTGATGCTAATGCAATTCCTGATGCAGCGATGACTCTCGCAACCGTTGCGCTTTTCGCAAAAGGTACAACGGCGATTCGTAATATCTATAACTGGCGTGTAAAAGAAACAGACCGTTTATATGCAATGGCTACTGAGCTTCGAAAAGTTGGTGCAGAAGTTGTTGAGGGTGAAGATTTCATCGAAATAACACCACCAGAAACATTCAATGATGTAGCGATTGATACGTACAACGATCACCGTATTGCCATGTGTTTTGCGATGGTTGCTGTTGGCGGGAAGCCGATAACCATTAACGATCCTAAATGTACATACAAAACTTTTCCAACGTTTTTCAAAGTACTAGAGTCTGTCTCAAGTCAATAAAACAGAAGAAAATATAAAAAGTTACACTCTAGATGCGGATCTATTTCAAGAACTGACGTATAATATCGCGGATTTATTTTGGTGTGCATTGCAGGAGGTTATAAATGCAGGCGTTATCAATGCCCGTAATCACCATCGATGGCCCAAGTGGTTCAGGTAAAGGAACTGTTTGTCGCTTGTTAGCCGAGAAATTAGGTTGGGATGTATTAGACAGTGGAGCGATTTATCGTGTGCTGTCACTTGCAGCGCTTCATCATCAAATTGAACTAGATAATGAAGATGCGCTAGTGCCGTTAGCTGCAAACTTAGATGTACAGTTTTTGGTCGACAGCCAAACACATACTTCTAAAATTGTCTTGGAAGGCGAAGACGTCACAACCACAATCCGCAACGAAGAAGTGGGTGCTGCGGCATCAAAAATTGCTGCATTACCACGGGTGAGAGAAGCATTATTACGTCGTCAACGTGCGTTTCGTACTGAGAGCGGCCTAATTGCCGATGGTCGTGATATGGGCACAGTTGTGTTTCCAGATGCACCATTGAAAATTTATTTAACCGCATCAGCTGAAGAGCGCGCTCGTCGTCGCTTTGCTGAGTTGAATGAACGCGGTCTTGATGTTACACTAAGTGGTCTACTTGAGGACATAAAAGCTCGTGATCACCGCGATATGACGCGTGAAGTTGCGCCGCTTGTTCCTGCAGAAGACGCTATTGAGCTTGATACTAGTGAGCTCAATGCAATGCAAGTGTTTGATAAAGTTGTAACTTTACTCGACGAAGCAGTACTTGCAGGAAAGCTTCCAAAAGCTAAAAAGTAATTTATTAAGGTGCCGGCAGGAAGCCAGCGCTATTTTAACAACCCCATGCAGCATGGTTGCTAATTGGTTATTTAATTATTTAGAGACGTATAATGTCAGAAAATTTTGCGCAGTTATTTGAAGAAAGCCTTAAGGGTTTTGAAGCAGAGCAAGGCTCTATCGTTAAAGGTACTGTTATCTCAATCGAGAACAACATCGTACTTGTTGATGCTGGTCTTAAATCTGAAAGTGCAATCCCTGCTGAGCAATTCAAAAATGCTGCTGGTGAACTAGAAGTTGCTGTTGGCGACGAAGTAGATGTTGCTTTAGACGCAATCGAAGACGGTTTCGGTGAAACTATCCTTTCTCGTGAGAAAGCGAAGCGTCACGAAGCGTGGATCCGCTTAGAAAAAGCATGTGAAGAGCAAGAGACTGTTACTGGTGTTATCAACGGTAAAGTTAAAGGCGGTTTCACTGTTGAAGTTGATTCAATCCGTGCCTTCCTACCTGGTTCACTTGTTGATGTTCGTCCAGTACGTGACACAACTCACCTTGAAGGTAAAGAGCTTGAGTTCAAAGTAATCAAGCTTGACCAAAAACGTAACAACGTTGTTGTTTCTCGCCGTGCAGTTATCGAATCAGAAAACTCACAAGAGCGTGAAGAGCTTCTTGCTAACCTTGTTGAAGGTCAAGAAGTTAAAGGTATCGTTAAGAACCTTACTGACTACGGTGCGTTCGTTGACCTTGGTGGTGTTGACGGTCTACTACACATCACAGACATGGCGTGGAAGCGTGTTAAGCACCCTTCAGAAATCGTTAATGTTGGCGACGAAATCGCAGTTAAAGTTCTTAAATTCGACAAAGAAAAGACTCGTGTATCTCTAGGCCTTAAACAGCTTGGCGAAGATCCATGGGCAGCTATCGCTGGTCGTTACCCAGAAGGTTCTAAGCTTTCTGGTCGTGTAACTAACCTTACTGACTACGGTTGTTTCGTTGAAATCGAAGAAGGCGTAGAAGGTCTAGTACACGTTTCTGAAATGGATTGGACTAACAAGAACATCCACCCTTCAAAAGTTGTTTCACTAGGTGACACTGTTGAAGTTATGGTTCTTGAAATCGACGAAGAGCGTCGTCGTATTTCTCTTGGTCTTAAGCAATGTATTGCTAACCCATGGCAAGAATTTGCTCGTCTACAAAACAAAGGCGACCAAGTTACTGGTAAGATCAAATCAATCACTGACTTCGGTATCTTCATCGGTCTTGAAGGCGGTATTGACGGTCTTGTTCACCTTTCAGACATTTCTTGGAACACGCCTGGCGAAGAAGCTGTACGTGAATTCAAGAAAGGCGACGAAATCACTGCTATCGTATTACAAGTTGACCCAGAGCGTGAGCGTATCTCTCTAGGCGTTAAACAAATCGAAGCTGACCCATTCAATAACTACCTGGACGCAAACAAAAAAGGTGCTATTGTTAAAGGTAAAGTGACTGAAGTTGATGCGAAAGGCGCAACTGTTGAGCTTATCGAAGGCGTTGAAGGTTACATCCGTGTAGCTGATATCGCTCAAGAGCGTGTTGAAGATGCTACTACTGTAGTTTCTGCAGGCGACGAAATCGAAGCGAAATACGTTGGTGTTGATCGTAAGAACCGCACTTTAAGCTTATCTGTTAAAGCTCTTTTCGAAGCAGAAGAGAAAGAAGTATTAGAGAAGCTTAAGAAAGAAGAGCCAGCGTTCGAAAACGCTATGGCTGCAGCATTCAAAAATGCTCAAAAAGACTAATATCTAGTCTTTTAAAATTGGAAGGGCAGTTTTGCCCTTCCTTTACCACTCTTTAAGGAAACGCTATGACTAAGTCAGAATTGATAGAACAACTTGCCGAGCAACATGCACACATCCCTGTGAAAGATGTTGAAAATGCCGTTAAAGAAATTCTTGAACAAATGGCCGGTTCATTATCTAGCTCAGATCGCATCGAGATCCGTGGCTTTGGAAGTTTCTCATTGCATTATCGTTCTCCTCGCACAGGTCGTAATCCAAAGACTGGCGAAACAGTTGAGTTAGACGGTAAGCATGTACCACATTTTAAACCAGGTAAAGAGTTACGTGACCGCGTAAATGCGAGTATTGCCTAGTTTTATACAGGAGTAGTTACTTGTTTAGGGTATTAAAAATTGTATTAATTGCGCTGTGTTTATTTATTGCGTTTGTACTTGGTTCACAGAATCCACAATTGGTGCAAATCAATTATTTAATCGCTAGTAATACTTTACCCCTAGCTGTTGTAATAAGTATCTGCTTTATTTTAGGTGTCGCAATTGGTTGTTTTATAAGCTTTACACTATTTTCTCAGTTAAAGTGGCAAAATTATCGTTTAAAGAAAAAATTAGCGCCTGAAAAAAACAATAAAAAGCTTGTTGCTAATAAAGACACCTAATCATGATTGAGCTTCTGTTTTTACTTTTACCCGTTGCAGCCGGTTACGGTTGGATAATGGGTAAAAACAGCGCTAAAAACCAAGCTCATCAGCTTAATCGCCAAATCACCTCTGAATATTCTAAAGGCCTTAAATTTCTCTTAGACAGAGAAGAAGACCAAGGCTTAGAGCACCTTATCAATCTACTTGAAGTTGCTGCCGACTCAGTTGAACACTATTCAACACTGGCAACTATGTTTCGCCGCCGTGGCGAGCTTGACCGCGCAATTAAAATTCATGAGTTGTTATTAAAACACCCAAGCCTTGATGAACAACAAGCTGCAACCAGTCGTTTAGAGCTGGCTGAAGATTACATCATGGCAGGCTTATTAGATAGCGCAGAAGAGCATTTAGTTTGGCTTGTAAAAGCAGGATATAAAGAAGCGCTCGAACCAATTATCAATCTTTATTCACAAACTCGTGAATGGGAAAAGGGCATTAACATGTACGAGGCCCACAGTGAGTTGTTCACTAAACCTCAGCATGTAAAAGCCATTGCCAATTTTTACTGTGAAGCGGCCTTACAAGATAATGATACGCAAATTATGCGTAAAGCCATTAGCTTAAACCATAAAGCCATTCGTCCATTATATGAGCTTGGTCACAGTGCCTTTACCAATGAAGATTATGTAAAAGCAATTTACTATTGGCGCGAGCTAATCAGTCAGTTCACGTTTTTTGCGCCGGTATTTATTGAAGAGCTTGCACTGAGCTATCAAAAGCTAAATTTAACGCATCAGTTTTACGAATTACTTAATGAACTGCTCGATAAAGGTGGCGTATTAATAAAAATAAAACACTGCCAAGCCTTACTTGAGCAAGGTCACATAGAGCAAGCGATAAAATTTTTAACGGATAGTTTAAAGCGTCATCCAACTATTCGTGGCTTTAGCTTTTTATTACAGCTACTTGCCAAACAAAACAACGATATTAAAGATGTACTCGATCAAATTGATAAGCTAGTAACGTCTTATATCGCAACCAAACCTGATTTTCAGTGCCAACACTGTGGCTTTACCAGTCATACCATTTATTGGGTATGTCCATCATGTAAGCACTGGGAAACAATTGTTCCAAGCCGTGGCATAGACGGTTTTTAATTCATATTAGTCCATTAGTTTTTAGGAAAGTTATGTCTGTCGAAGATTCAAAAAAAGTATTAATTGCCCTTGATTACGATGATCAACAAACAGCTCTTGCGTTTGTAAAGCAATTATCGCCTGATACGTGTCGTCTTAAAGTAGGCAAAGAAATGTTCACGTATTTTGGTCCTAGCTTTGTTAAGGAACTAATCGACTTAGGGTTTGATGTATTCTTAGACCTAAAATTTCACGATATTCCAAACACAGTGGCTAAAGCTGTAACAGCAGCTGCAAAAATGGGTGTATGGATGGTTAACGTGCATGCCTCTGGTGGCGTTGAAATGATGACTAAAGCAAAACAAGCTTTAGAACAGTTTGGCGATGATGCACCATTACTGATTGCAGTAACTGTACTAACCAGTATGGATGCCGCAGAGCTTACTCGTTTAGGTGTAGATAAAACACCTGAAGAGCAAGTAATTTACCTAGCAAACCTTGCTAAAGAATCAGGCCTTGATGGGGTAGTGTGCTCAGCACAAGAAGCGAAAAAGCTAAAAGCAGAACTCGGCGCAGACTTTAAACTGGTTACCCCTGGTATTCGCCCAGCTGGCAGCGATGCAGGTGACCAAAAACGCATCATGACACCTAAACAAGCCGTTGAAGATGGCAGCGACTATTTAGTTGTAGGCCGCCCAATCACCCAATCGGCAGATCCAGTTGCAACACTAAAAGAAATTAACGACTCACTAAAATAACCTCGTTATTTTAAAATAGTCTCTAAAGAGCATTGTAAGCGTGATTTATATCGCGCTAAATACAGTGCTCTTTTTGTTTGTGGCAATTTTCCTAGGTTATCTGCATTTGAGAATCAGTTAATCAAACTCGTTTTTGGACAAAAGCGTGTTAGCGACTTTTCTAGTTTAGTTCATGACGAATAACTAGAAGTATGGCTAACGTAAAATTGACTGCCAACAGGCCTCAACAACTATACTTACTAACTTATATGTGAGAAATTCCATATTAATACAATCGGATAGTGTGGATAATCACATGGGATTCAGAGTTAATACCATCGCAATTCATGAGCTTTGGCATTTGGGGTCAACTGAAGAGAACGCTTTTACTGTAATAATAGGAAATAACGGGTGTGGAAAAACGCAGCTGTTAGTTGATACTTGTGCTTATTATCAAGAAATGTACTCTCAGTTGCTCAATAGCGACAGACCTAACCTAGCTACAGCAGTCCGTGATGTAAAGGAATATTCTGCTCAGTGGAGTCTATTAGGAGAAAGGTTCGGCCTTTCTTTACCAAAAAAGTTGATTGCAGCGTCAACGAGTCAATTTGAAAAGTTCCAACAAAGATGGAAGAACAAAAAGGACATTCAACAAAACGGGTTTTATGCCTACGTAGGTTCTAAACCTTATTCACCATTTCAAGCACCTTCAACACGTATCGCGTCGAAAGCAATTCAACAATTATTGGGCAATGAAAGATTTGAAACGAGAAAACTTGTTGCGTTAACAAATTTCCTGCATAAGTTCGATTTTGGTGGTTTATTGCGTTTGCGTTTTAATGTGGCTATTTCTAGCGATGACTTTACAAATTTGCAAAATGGCCAACAATTACAGCCAAAAACAGCTCTGATACTGAAGGAAGCCCTAGAAGAATATGAACAAGAAGAAATCCTTGGGCTAATCCAATATTGTGAAGAAATCTACAAAGAACCAGAATTCCTTCTTTCTTTAGATCGCAATACTTTTACATTAAAACACTTAAGAAAACACGAAGAGACCTTTTCTGACGTTGACATAGATCGTCACGTCGTTTCCACGCTGCTTAGGGCTGGACTTATTGAGCTAGAAAATCTTGAGACAGTTCGTCACACAAAAAGTCCCTCAAATTATGTAGACGATCTTGATATTTCAGATGTACCTCTGACGGGCTTAGCTAAGCGTAGTTCTGGCGAGCAATGCTTGTTCCTGCTCTTTTTGGGTATTATTTCTTCTATAGAAGATGATGCACTGATCTGCATCGATGAACCTGAAATCAGCCTTCATCCGCAATGGCAAGAGAAGTTTGTAGAAATTCTTAGGGACTCATTTTCAGGCTATCAAGGGTGCCATTTCCTTATCGCAACGCACTCTCCCTTAATTGTATCAGACATCTCCGCTTCAAATAGTTGCGTGTACGATATGGTTAATCGCAAGTTAATTGATGCTCGCCCTCATAAAGAGCGCTCTGCAGATTATCAGTTGGCGACGTTGTTCCATAATCCAGGCAATAACAATGAATATTTGATTACTCAAATTATTGAGGTCTTGGATTCTGTCTGTAAGACAGAAAACCCTTCCGAAGAAGCGTTAATAACTGCGAATTGGCTATTGAGCTTTGAATCTCAATTGGAAGAACACGATAAAGTCAGAGTCTTACTGGGAATTATGCGCTCAACTTTATTGGCAGGAGGGTATCTATGACCCCTTTTGTTCTGAACGAAGATGACGAAGCGATCATCACAAGCGTGTTGGAAAAAAACGTATCCCCTAATGAAAAATGGGCGGATCCTGCGGTGACAGAACTCAAAACTAGAATGAAACGACATTACATCGAACAGCAAGAATATTGCTGTGCTTATTGTAAGGTTCACAAACCTTCCTTGCATGGTGGGGATTGGGATTTAGAACATATCATGCACAAAAACAATTTTGATAAGTGGATGTTTCACCCAGAGAACCTCTGTGTCTCCTGTAAAGAATGTAATGGATACAAAGGTACATCGTTAATTACCAAATCCCCTACTTACAACAAATTCCCCACTCGGTCATCGAATTACACTATCGTCCATGCACACTACGATAGGTACGAAGACCACATCACCGCACTGGTGCCTGGAATAACCTATAGGTATAAGGGGGACAAGCATGGTAAAGGATGGAAAACCATCGAAGTGTGTGGGTTGTTACGCTACCACGAAGAGGGAGGCCGAACACAGGTTGACCCAATCATCCAAGCTGTATTGCGTTTAGCTGCTGATGACCAGAGACAAGAAAACTTACAGCTTGCCATCGAAATGTTACAAGGCAAAATCAACGCGCTAAGTTAGTCTGAGTTGCACTCTTAACTGATTGTATCCGAAAAGTTGTTTGGTATTAAAAAATCTATGAAAAACTCTTGAAGTTAAACGGGGCGCATTTACTTTCTCCAGCACGAAATGGGGCAGAAATGAGTTGAACCAGAAAGGTAGCTTCTGTCGTAATGCCGACTTTTACTTTTAAATGAAAAATACTCAAAATAGTGTTAGAAAATTTACCGCGCCTATTTGTTACAGCTAACAAAACCAATAAAAAAGAGTAAAGCTTTCACTTTACTCTTTTTCATATATATCAATAATCTTGTTAGCTCGTAGCTCGTAGCTCGTAGCTCGTAGCTCGTAGCTCGTAGCTCGTAGCTCGTAGCTCGTAGCTCGTAGCTCGTAGCTCGTAGCTCGTAGCTCGTAGCTCGTAGCTCGTAGCTCGTAGCTCGTAGCTCGTAGCTCGTAGCTCGTAGCTCGCAACTTACTTCAATCTAATCGACGTCGCTTCAATATCAATCAAACCTTGCTTAAACAAACCGCCAATGGCTTTTTTGTAGTTTGCTTTACTGGTCGAAAACGTCTTTTTAATTGCTTCAGGGTCTGACTTATCACCTAGGTGAAGTACGCCGCCTTCGGCTTTTAATTTATCTAAGATTTTTTCGCCTAAGTCGTTTACTTTACCCATACCTGGTTTTTCAAGTAGTACGTCGATTTTGCCGTCTTCACGTACTTTTTGAATAAAGCCTTTTAAGCGCTGGCCTACAAATAGCTTTTTAAATACCGTGTTGTAGTAAACCACACCAATGTGGGCTTCGTTTACGAGTACTTTGTAGCCTAGGTCTGTTTTACCCGCAACGATTAAGTCAACTTCTTCCATTACAGAGTAAGTTGGTTCATCTTTTGATAAAAACTTATTAAAGTTGCTCGATGCACAAATACGTTGGCTGGCGTTATCGAGATATAAGCGTACAAGATACGAAAAGCCGTCTTTCATTTTTGGCTTTTGTTCGTTGTATGGTGCTAGTACGTCTTTTTCGAGGCCCCAATCCATAAACGCACCGGTGCTATTAATCGCTTTAACACGTAGTAGGGCAAATTCGCCTACCTCAGCCAATGGTTTTTTTGTGGTGCCTGTTGGGTGACCTGCGTGATCTAAGTAAATGAATACTTGCACGCTGTCGCCAGCTTCTAGTTCGTAGTCAATTTCTTTGCTTGGTAAGAATACTTCGCCTAAATCACGGCCATCTAAATAAGCACCTTCGTTAGATATTTCGTTAACGAAAAGGGTTTGTGTGGTTCCTAAAATACTCATTGTTATTCCTGTTCTGGCTTTTTCTTACGGCGCATTGGAGCAAAACCATCTACATCAATTGGTGCTTGAATAGGGGCTTTTGGCTTCTTAGGGGCTGCTTTGCGTTTTGGTTTAGCAGGTTTAGCAGCCACTTTTTTCTCCGCTTTTTTCCAAACTGTGTTTGGTTTTTTCTCACGCAGACCTTTAAATTTACCAACAAGGCCGTCAACGGTGAAAAAGCTTAATTCATCATTTAAAAATGCTTTAATTGCTTTGTAGCTTGGCCAATCTTTCGGGCCAACTAATGAAATGGCAGTACCCTTAAAGCCTGCGCGACCTGTACGACCAATACGATGCACATATTCTTCAGCATGTTTTGGTAGGTCAAAGTTAATAACGTGGGTCACGCTTAATAAATCAAGACCACGTGATGCAACATCGGTAGTGATCAAAATTTTGAAGTTTTCACGGCTAAAGGCATCCATGATTTCAAGGCGTTTAGCCTGAGTTAAGTCACCTGCGAGTGCTTGTGCTTTAAAGCCTTTATCGTTCAACAACTGACTTAAGCGTTGGGTGTCAGCTCGTGTTGCGGTGAAAATAATACACTGACCAACATTGTCTTGTTTTACAAAGTGCTCAAGTAAGGCTTCTTTGTGATCTAAGTGATCAGCTAAATAAAGCTGCTGAGTAATATCACTATGTTGCTCATTTGAGGCACTTAACAATATTTGTTTTGGTGAACGTAACAAGTTACGTGACAGGGCATCAACTTGTGCATGGTCAAGGGTTGCTGAGAACAATAACGTTTGGCGCAAGCGGTGATCAGCAAGGTCGTTGATCATTTTAACTTGCTCGGTAAAGCCTAAATCTAAAATACGGTCGGCTTCATCAAAAATTAAAAGCTCTAAGCCTGAAAGCTGTAATGAGCGTTGACTTAAATGGTCAGCTAAACGCCCCGGAGTTGCCACTACAAAATGAGGGTCTTTACGAAGTGCTTTAATTTGGTCATTAAAGTTTTCACCACCGAGTACTTTTACCGCACTAATATTTGTGCCAGCAATTAATAATCTTAATTGGCTGTATACTTGGGTTGCTAATTCGCGGGTAGGCGCAACGATTAAAACGCGAGGGTCGCGTTTACTGAGAGCTTTTTGCTTCATTACGCGCTGTACAGCAGGTAATAAAAACGCCAGCGTTTTGCCCGATCCTGTTTTTGACTGTGCAAAAATATCATGGCCTGCGATAGCTGTAGGTACCGCGTGAGCTTGAATGTCGGTGGGCTGGGTGATGCCTTGATGCGCAAGTTGTTTTTCGAGGCGTGTATCAATCCCAAGTTCAGTAAAGTGCAATGCGTAATCTCCGATGAGCAAAATTTGTAAATCCTGTTCATTATAACGCACTTGCCTTACTAGGAGACAGTAAAAACACAGCTATTTCGCATCAGTTTTTGCAATTATCGCTAATTCGCGTAAAATACGCGCCCTCAATGCGCCGGATTTGCGATTCGGTTAACGCCCCACATGGGCATTTAAAGCAAAAGGTAAAACCATGACTGCTGTTCATAAAGACAATGTAACTAGCGAGCACTTTGTTGTTTGCGCACTATACAAATTTGTAGCCCTTCCTGATTTTGAAGCGATTCGCCAACCATTACTTAAAGTGATGGAAGACAATGAAGTACGCGGTACTTTGTTACTTGCGGCTGAAGGTATCAACGGTACTGTTTCTGCTAAGCGTGAAGGTATCGATAACCTACTTGCATGGTTAGATTCACAACCAAACCTAGATAACATCGTGACAAAAGAGTCATACGATGACGAATGCCCGTTCTACCGTACTAAGGTAAAACTGAAAAAAGAAATCGTAACTATGGGTGTTGAAGGTATCGACCCACGTGAAGTAGTGGGTACATACGTAAAACCAGCTGACTGGAATGCATTAATTTCAGACCCTGAAGTGATTCTTATCGATACGCGTAACGATTACGAAATCGAGATCGGTACTTTCCAAAATGCGGTTGATCCAAACACTAAAACATTCCGTGAATTCCCAGCATGGGCGAAAGAAAACCTAGACCCAGAAAAGCACAAGAAAGTGGCGATGTTCTGTACCGGTGGTATTCGCTGCGAAAAATCAACTGCGTACATGAAAGAGCAAGGTTTTGACGAAGTATTCCACCTTGAAGGCGGTATTCTTAAGTACTTAGAAGAAGTACCAAAGGAAGAAACTATGTGGGAAGGTGAGTGTTTTGTATTTGATAACCGCGTTGCGGTAAATCACGATTTACAAAAAGGTTCTTACGACCAATGTCATGCGTGTCGTATGCCTATCACTGAAGAAGAAAAGCAAAAGCCTGAATACATGGAAGGTGTTTCGTGTCATCACTGTCACGACAGCCTAACAGAAGAACAACGTGCACGTTTTGCTGAGCGTCAAAAGCAAATCGAATTAGCACAAGCTCGCGGTGAAGGCCATATTGGTAACGAAGCGCAAGAAGTTCTGCGTAAGCGTAAAGAAGCTAAAAAAGCGCAAAAAGAAGCACAGCGCCAACAGTAACTCTTAGCTTTTTGAATTGATAAAACCTCAGCATTGTCTGGGGTTTTTTTATGCCCGTCTATTAGCCACATACAGTTTCTTACACATATTAAACAGTCTCTAACTTATATCAGGAATAGTATCTTACTTAAGCTTTAAACTGATGGGATGAGAAAACAATGAAGAAATTACTACTAGGTTTACTATTTTTAGGAGGTTGTGCCTCGCAAGGTGTTGATAGAGCAGACCAAAATGTAATGATCAAACGCTTTTACGCAAAAGTGATGTCAGTGCAACCTGTTAAATTGTCATCCAACGTTAAAACAGGGATTGCTGCAGGTTCTACTATAGGCATTGTTGATCAGTTAGATGGTAACCACGAAGATATGATTGCAGGCGCTATTGCTGGGGCGCTTGTTGGCGGCATAGTGACTGCGATATCAGAAGGTAGTAATGATGCCTTTGAATATTCTTTAAGATCAGAGCAAGAAGGGAATTTTACGCTTATTCAAAAGGAACAAATAACTGATCAATCTGATTGTGTTGAGGTAACCATTGCCAGTGAAGCACATGTAAAAGAAACAGATTCATTACATTGCCGTTTCTAATTAATAAACACGCGAGAGAGCGTCGTCTATTTCACCTTGGCTAATTGTTTATTAAACGAAGTCAGCTTTTTATTGATCACAAAGCTGTTACACTTCGTAACAATTAAAACGATTCTTATTTAGGTGAAATTTTGACAATTGGCAAATTACATACATGGACTTTAATTGCCTGTATTAGTTGTGTTTCTGTCGCTGAGGCGGCTAATGTAGTTGTAGAATCAGTGTCGGTTGAAAAATCTAAACAACAGATAAAAGCTGTGGGTAATGCCGAAGCTATTCATTCTGTAACACTTTACCCAGCTGTTGGGGATAGAGTTACTGCTGTTTACTTCAAGCCCGGCGATAAGGTTGCCAAAGGTGACTTACTATTAGAGCTTGATTCGCGCAGACAAAAAGCTGCGCTGATGGAAGCTGAAATTACTTTAAAAGATGCTGAGCGCACTATGAAAAGGCTTGAGGAAAGCCATTCTCGTGGTGCGGTACCGCAAAGTGATTTAGACGATGCCAAAACACTTTACGAACTAGCTAAAGTGAAGTTAATGCAAGCAAAAACAGAGCGTGAAGACCGTGAAGTTCGCGCTCCATTTAGCGGTGTTATGGGCTTAACTGACGTCGAAGTGGGCGACAGGATCACAACCCAAACAGCCATCGCTACCATCGATGATATTTCAGCGCTTTATATTAATTTTAATGCCCCAGAGGCAGCTGTGTCTGTGCTTAAACAAAAATCAGCAGTCGAAGTGGTACCTTGGTTAGGCGATGAAACTTACACGGCTAAAGTGGCAGAGCTTGATTCACGTATCAATGCACAAACCCGCACACTCAGAACAAAAGCTAAGCTTGATAATAATGATCAACAGTTTATGCCGGGTATGAGCTTCCGTGTACATATAAATATTCTAGGTGAAGAGCTTGCCGTAGTACCAGAAGCAGCGATGATGTGGGGAGCTGCAGGCCCTTATGTTTGGAAGAGTGTTGATAATAAAGCAACCCGCGTTGATGTAAAAATTGAGCAGCGTTTAGCTGGGCGTTTATTAGTCTCCGGAGGCTTAAAAGAAGGCGACTTACTGGTAACTGAAGGGGTTCAACGCCTTAGACCTAATCAAGAGCTTAATTTCATTAATGAAGTGCAGCTAGCCAAGGAGTAATGATGAAACAGCAACCTATGATGGAAGATCTGCCATCAATGGCGATACGTCGCCCTGTTTTAATTGTGGTACTTAACTTACTCATTATTATCGCTGGTATTGCTGCAATAGCGGGGGTTGAAGTACGAGAGCTTCCTGATGTTGATAGACCTCGTATTACTGTATCAGCTTCTTTTCCTGGTGGCTCACCAGAAACTGTAGATACCGAAGTAACCAGTAAGCTCGAAGGAGCGGTTGCTAGGGTCAGTGGTGTTAAGTCAATTCGTGCGCAAAGTGAAGAAAACAATGCCCGTATTGTGGTTGAGTTTCGCCCCGGTGTTAATCTAGATGATGCTGCAAACGAAACGCGAGAATCGGTAGCGCGAGTACAACGAGAATTACCCGAAGAAGTTGAACGGGTATCAATAATTAAAGCCGATAACGATGCCGAAGCGGTTGTCTCTTTAACAGTATCAAGCGATAGTTTGTCCCTTGAGGCGTTGACAGAGCGCGTTGATGTTGATTTAGCTCCGCAGTTTTTAACCATTCCCGGGGTTGCCGATGTTCGCTTAAATGGTGACCGTGAACGGGTACTTAGAGTGCGCATCGACCCGCTTAAGCTGAGCAGCTTTAACCTTACGGTGCCAGATATTGCTAATGTACTTCGTCAAGCTCCTTTTGATGTGCCTGCGGGTAGTTTAAAATCAAGCGATCAACAGGTAATAGTTCGTGCTGATGCAACGTCAGTGTCTGCAGAGCAAGTGGCAGACATCATTGTCCGTGATGATACTCGTATTGGTGATGTCGCTGCTGTTTACTTTGGTCCTGCAGATCCGCGCTCATTTGTCAGGCTCAATGGCACACCTGTTATTGGCATGGAAATTATTCGTCAAGCCCAATCTAATACCATTGAAATTTCTGATGAAGTGCTCACTTTAATTGAGCGTATGCGTGAACGTTTTCCTGAAATGGAGTTTACTTTAACCTCTGACGATGCGCAGTTTATTAGAAGCTCAGTTGATGAGGTAATTAACTCACTATTACTGACAGTACTATTAGTAGTGATAACACTTTGGGTGTTTATTGGCTCTTGGCGGGCAACACTTGTTCCTGCATTTGCGATACCTGTTGCGTTAATTGGCTCTTTAGCACTGATTTGGGCCCTTGGTTTCTCAATTAATATACTTACCTTACTTGCATTAGTATTAGCAACAGGCCTAATTGTTGATGATGCAATTGTGGTCAGTGAAAACATACAGCGTCAACGTGGTTTAGGTCTAGGTCGACGTGCTGCTGCCGTGGTTGGTACTCGCGAGGTGTTCTTTGCTGTTGTGGCGACAACCGCTGTATTAGCTGCGGTGTTTGTACCTATTGCCTTTTTACCTTCAACAGCAGGGCGGTTATTTAGAGAGTTTGGTGGTGTGCTAGCTGGCGCGGTGATCATCTCAAGTTTTGTTGCTTTATCCTTGGTACCTGCACTAACTTCAAAACTGAAATTAAAGCAGGGCGGTTTTCATCCTTTTGCTAAAGTTGGCCATGTTTTAGCCGCCGTATATAAGCGCACAATACACGGAGTTCTTCAACATGCATGGCTAACCTTTTTTGCTTGTGTGTTGGTTGCTGCAGGCTCTGGGGCACTGTATTTCAATTTAGATAACGAACTATTGCCAACAGAAGATCGCGGCAAAATTCGTATTTTTGCACGAGGTCCTGATGGTGTTGGCTTGAACTTTATGGACAGGCAAGCGGTGCAAATGGAAGATATCTTACTGCCGTATGTAGAAAGTGGTGATATCGAGTCTATTTATACTGTGGTTGGGCAATGGGATCCAAATATTGTATTTATCACCGTGCCATTAAAACACTGGGACGAACGTCACTTTAGCCAGCAAGAAATCATCAATAAGATTCGTGGTCCTTTAGGAAATATTCCAGGTGCGGCTGGTTACCCAGGTGGTTCAAATAGTTTGAATCTACGCGGTCAAGGTGGTGGTATTGAGCTTGCGTTATTAGGGCAAGACTATCTTGAGATATTTAAAGCAGCACAAGACTTTTCTGCTGAGATTGAAAAGGCAGTGCCAGAAGTGGCGCCTGTGCGTATTTCATATCAGCCGTCACAACCACAATTACGGGTCAATATTGATAGACGTCGTGCCGAAGAGCTTGGCGTATCGCTTAGTGATATATCAGTAACGCTACGAGCTGCAATTAATGGTGATGATATTGCTGATTTAAACATTGGTGATCAATCAATCCCAATCATGTTGCAAGCTCAAAACCAAACTATCACTAATCCAAGCGATTTAGCTAATTTGTATGTTGGCGGCCGTAACGGTCAGTTAGTGCCGCTTAGTAGCGTTGCGACTATCACAGAAGAAGGTGTGGCTGCAGAGCTAGAGCGCCATGCACAGCGTCGTGCTATTGAGCTAAGTATGGAAATGCCAGAGGGTGTTACAATTGCTGAGCTGGTAACAAAAATCCGTGATATTTCAGAGCAATCTCTACCTGCTGGTATTAGTTTGGCGTTTAAAGGTGAAGCATTAACCTTCGAAGAAACTGCCAATGAAGTATTGATGACCTATGTATTGGCGTTTTTAATTGTACTGTTGGTACTTGCGGCGCAGTTTGAAAGTATTAATAGTGCAATAGTGGTGATGATAACAGTGCCATTTGGTATTACGTCAGCCATTTTAGCCTTGTATCTAACAGGTACCTCACTAAATATATACTCGCAAATAGGATTAGTGATGTTGATTGGCTTGATTGCCAAAAATGCAATATTGCTGGTGGAGTTTGCTGATCAGTTACGTGACCAAGGCCGAACGGTTAGAGTCGCTGTTGGAGAGGCCGCATTAGTTCGCCTTCGCCCAATTGCAATGACACTGGTTTCAACCTTACTGGGTGCATTACCACTAATTCTATCTACTGGCGCTGGAGCAGAGGCTCGTAACGCGATTGGATGGGTGGTGTTTGGCGGTTTAGCACTTGCGGTGTTATTTACCCTTTATTTAACACCGGTTATTTATCTTGGTCTAGCGCGCTTCACAAAACCAAGAGGTGATGAGTCGAAACTTCTTGCTGAAGAGTTAGAAAAGGCTTAATCCTAACAAATTGGCTATTTTTCTTTGAAAAAATAGCCAATTACCCTCACAATTAAATCAAATGTTTAAAACTAGGTACGCGTATGCAAGCCGAACACGTTGATATTGCCCAATTTCTCTCCGATCATGCTCCTTTTGATGATCTACCTGATGAGGCTGTAAATAAACTCGCATCACAAGTCGAAATAGCCTACTTTCGGGCCGGCACAGAAATATTAAATTATGGTGATGATATTGCAGACTTATTTGTTATACGCACTGGTGCCGTTGAAATGTATCGGCGTGATGGTGATTTATATAACCGTTTAACTATCGGTGGAATTTTTGGTTCAATGGGTCTTCTTATGAACCGTAAAGTGCGTTTTCCGGCAAAGGCACTTGAAGATACCTTAGTTTATTGCATCAATGTGAAGTTGTTTAACCAATACTGTGATGAATACGAAGTATTTGCCGACTTTTTTGAAGCCGATGGTAATGTGCGCCTTCATCAGGCAATTGTTGAACAAGCGGATAGCAACGACTTAACTACAGCAAAAGTGAAGTCACTACTGCACCGTGATGCAGTGACTGTTGCAAAAAGTGCCTCTGTGCAAATGGTTGCACAATTGATGACACAAGAGTCGGTATCGTCTGTGCTGGTTACTGATGCCGATAAACCAATCAGTGATGATCCTGATGACGACGATGGCCAAGTAGTAGGCATCATTACCGACCGTGACTTACGTACTAGTGTGATTGCTGAAGGTTTGAGTTACGAAGCGCCAGCAGAGCAAATTATGCAAACAGACTTAGTTCTGCTTGATAGTAATGCGTACGTGTTTGAAGCCGTGCTTGCTATGCTCAGAGATAACATTCATCACCTGCCAGTCGTTGTGAAGAAAAAACCCATTGGTGTTATTTCGTTATCGGATATTTTACGTTACGAATCGCAAAGTAGCTTATTGTTGGTGCGAGGTATATTAGCTCAGCAATCGATTGAAGATTTAGCTTACTATGCAAGACAACTACCTAATGTGTTTGTGCGCATGGTAAATGAAGATGCTAACTCACATATGATAGGCACAGCTATGGCTGTGATAGGACGCACATTTAAACAGCGTTTGCTTGATTTAGCCGAAGAAAAATTTGGCCCGCCACCAGTTCCTTATTGTTTTATCGCTTTAGGCTCAATGGCTCGTGATGAACAATTAATTGTCACCGACCAAGATAATGCCATTATCCTTGATAATAGTTTTAATGAAGAATTACACGACGATTATTTTCAAAAGTTAGCTGATTTTGTCTGTGATGGTTTAGCCGAGTGTGGTTATAAATACTGTGAAGGTGAAATTATGGCGTCTTTTAAAAAGTGGCGTTTAACGCGGGAGCAGTGGAAAGAACAATTTGCCGGTTGGATGGCAGAACCAAAACCACAGGCATTATTACATAGTTCCATCTTTTTTGATTTAGATGGCGTTTACGGTAAAAACAAGTGGGCTGATGAGCTTAAGCGATTCATTGCAACAGAAGGGCGCAAGAATAAACGTTTCTTGGCTAATCTAGCTGCCAATGCACGAAATAGAACACCGCCTTTAGGTTTCTTTAAAGACTTTGTGTTAGAGCACAATGGTCAGCATAAGCGGTCAATGAATTTAAAACGCCGTGGAACTGCGCCTTTATCAGATGTTATTCGTGTACATGCTCTGGCAGTAGGTAGCCGCAAACAAAATTCATTCGAGCGTTTGGAAGATATTATCGAAGCTAAATTACTGCCCGAGGGTAAGGCACAGGATCTACGAGATGCCCTTGAATATATTGCCATGATCAGAATTAGGCACCAAGCATGGCAAATTGAAAAGCTTGATGAAGAACCTGATAACGATCTTGAGCCTCATTTGCTTTCTCCTTTTGAGCAACGAAATCTAAAAGAGGCATTTGCGATTCTAGATAAAGCGCAGAGTTTCCTTAAATTCAGATACTCTGCTAACTCAGGGATTAAGTAATGGCAAAACAAGGGGCAAAACTTGATTGGCCGACTCGGTATCAGCAGTTATTAGCTGCGAGTAAACAGCCGTTAATTCAAGAGTTTTATGAATCTGCCATTTGTGACCTAAAGATGCCAATCAGTGACGTTCCTTTAGTGGCGCTTGATTTTGAGACAACAGGTCTAAATTTTCAAAATGACGATATAGTCAGTGTCGGCTTAATCCCATTTAATACTAAGCGTATCTTTTGTAAAGATAGCCAGCATTGGATTGTTCAGCCAAGGCGTAAGCTCGCTGAAGAGTCGATTGTTATTCATGGCATAACCCATTCAGAAGTAAGCGATGCGCCAGATTTCTCAACAATTATGGAACCACTAATAACAGCATTGAAGGGCAAAGTGATTGTGGTGCATTTTGCACCCATTGAAAGGCATTTTTTATATCAAGCGTTGCAAGCACGCCTAGGCGAAGGACTTGAATTTGCCGTTATAGACACGCTAGATCTGGAAACTCGTGCTCTGCGAGCAAAGCAGGGGTTACTAGGTCGATTATTCAACTCTAAGCTTGATTCTGTGCGATTAGCTGATTCTCGTATTCGTTATTCGCTGCCAGCTTATCAAAACCACAATGCGCTGAATGATGCCACTGCTACCGCAGAGTTATTACAAGCGCAAATCGCATATCATTACCGCCAAGATACGCCGCTAAGCGAATTTCTTATATAACAACCGTAGCACCGACTATATATCGGGTAATTTAAATTAATTGACCAAAGCT
>NZ_JAKEVN010000057.1:0-25685 GCF_022398505.1 Pseudoalteromonas sp. Isolate3
TAGCAACACAAACAAAATAGTATAAAAGTTATAGGAAAATCACCCTAATGCAACCTTAAAGTTGTATACACATAACACTAAACGCTATGAATTTTCACATTAAGCACTCATCCAAACCCCAAAGTATGAGAAAGACTTTGTCTATCTTAATCACAAACAATATACTCAATTCATTAACTGGTGAGGTTTTATAGTAAAACAAAAACACCAAAACGGTAGTAATTTATGGCTAATACTCTTCGAATTTTATCTATATGTATTATAACTCTAATAGCTTTTATATACGGCTTTAATATCTTTTTGACTAAACAAGTCAATGATTTAGTTTATGCTCCTAAAGGCATAGACATACATACCTTCGAACAAGGGCAAGTAAATGTTGTTGCTGCCCCTTGGTATAATCTTGTTTTAAGTGGACAGAACTTAATTTACAACAACGACATCGCTTATATTGTAATTAATGTCACAGCGGATTCTGTAATTACAACGAGTGCTTCAGACCTTGTACTTGCTACGCTTTTAGCACCTATTAACATAATCATCTTGCTGTTATTAGCGTTAGCTGTAAGTTGGCTAGTAAGTTTAAGATTCAAAAATAAAATAGAAAATCAAAGACTTGATTTTCTTAACAATCAATTTATAGAATTGCTCAGTGGCCTAAATATTGCCATCAATTCTCATCATACAAAACGTACTCAACTTGAACAGTTACAAAATAACTTTCAATCTCTAAGTACATATATCACTAATTACACCCGCGAAACTGAAGTCAGTATTTATCAAGATAAATTGACCCACCTTATTGATCGACATGCTTATATAGAGCATCTTGCCAAACAGCTAAGAATTGCGGAAGTTAATAAGTTTAGCTGCGCATTATTATTTATTGATTTAGATGGATTTAAACAGGTTAATGACTCTTTTGGTCATAGCTTTGGAGATGATGTTTTAATTCAAGTTGCATCTCGTTTAAGTAGTGTTTTACGCCATCATAAAATAAGTAACATTTCACCAATTAGTCAATTAGAACAAAACCTAGCTCGACTTGGAGGTGATGAATTTTCTATCTTCATTAACTTGAAAGATAATAAAGGAAAGGCATTAGAAGTTGCACAGAATGTGTTGCATGAAATTGAACGCGACTTTGTCTTAGGTAATAAGCTGATAAAAATTAGTGCCAGTATTGGCATTGCTGTTTATCCCGATAGTGCAGCTACTCCACAAGCATTATTACAAATGGCAGATGTGGCTATGTACCGGGCTAAAACTGACGGCCGCGGAATATTTAAGGTGTATTCACCTGAAATGGGCAAAAAAATTCGCCGCTACCACTACTTGTTAGAAGAGATGCGTCTTGCGATTTCCAGTAATAGTTTTCATCTATCTTTCCAACCCATAGTCCACGTAGATGACTGTGCTATTGACTACTTTGAAGCGCTCGTTAGGTGGGAGCACCCAGTTGAAGGTTTCATTACACCAGATGAGTTTATCCCTATTGCTGAAGAGTCAAACCTGATATTGGAACTCGGCGATTGGATCATGCTTGAATCATGTCGGCAAATGTCAGCTTGGTACAATGCCGGTATGAATAAAGTTTCTATTTCGGTTAATTTATCCGGCGTCCAATTAAAGCATTACGACATTTATGAGTGGGTAATGGAAAAGCTTGCTAAAACTGGGCTACCAGCAAAAGCGCTAATGCTAGAAATTACCGAATCAACTTTAATCAAAGCAAGCAATAAGATTATAGAATCATTAGAAAAGCTTCGAGGGGAAGGGATCACTATTGCAATTGATGATTTTGGTACAGGGTTTAGCTCTTTAAGTACCCTTGCAGACTTACCTATAGATGTGATCAAGCTCGATAAGTTGTTTGTGTCACAAGCTAACGATAACCTTAAGTATAATGAAATCATGCATTCGGTTAGCGAGCTTGGCCGCAAACTCGGTTTGAAAATCGTTGCCGAAGGGGTTGAAGAACTCGCTCAATTTGAGTTAGTTAAATCGATGGGCATTAACTGTGTTCAAGGCTACTTAGTTAGTCATCCTGAGTCATCAGTTAATGTTGGCCATAAAGTCTTGCAGGATAACATTAACTTTGTGTCTGTCACTGGGACAGGGGTTTGGAATATACAGCAGCCGCTTTAGTAAGTTATAATGAACACATTATTCAAAGCCACTCCCTTGTTAATGTTAAAAAAAAGCTTACTTACGGTATTAACCTTGTCAGTCACCGTCATCGGATTGTTGATTGCTTCATCCATTTACACCCTGTACAGCAAAAAACGTTTAACTGTAGATCCGAAACTGAGAGAAATTTCAGGGATTGAATTTGATAAATTTAACCGGCTTTGGGCGATTAATGACAGTGGCGATCAGCCAAAACTCTACCGCCTTAATGAAGATGGTTCAATTGCAAAAGAAATTTTGGTAACCAATGCTAAAAATATTGATTGGGAAGATATGACGCAAAATAAATTTGGTCACTTCTTTTTAGGAGATTTTGGCAATAATAAAAACGACAGAAAATGGCTAACCATTTATAAAATAGAAAATCCTATCGACATCAAAAGCGACACCACAGAAGCAGAGATAATCAAATTTACTTACCCAGAGATGGATGGCAGCCCTATTCAACCTGATCAACGTAACTTTGATTTAGAAGCCTTTGTAGCGCTTGGCCGACACCTATACCTATTTACTAAAAATCGTACTGAACCATTCGATGGTATTACGAAAGTTTATAAAGTTGGTGATCATGCTGCTAATTTTGATGCTGAATTGATTGATTCGTTTCAAACTTGCACCACAATGGAAAAGCTATGTTGGATCACATCTGCGGCCCTCAGCCCAGACCGGAGCAAATTGGTTCTTCTTGATTCCACCAGCATTTGGTTATTTGAAAACTTTCAAGGCGATAAGTTTTTCTCAGCCGATGTATCACGTATTGATTTAGGTATCGTAACTCAAAAAGAAGCTATCACCTTTTATGATGACAACACCATTGTCTTTACTGACGAAGAATTTAAAGGCATAGGTGGGAATGCTTATGTCATAAAACTCGATGAAGTCGAAAAAAAAGTCATCCGCAAAGCGCCCAGATCCAATCAATAGAGAAGAAGCATTATTTAGAGAGTGCTTTTTCAACATCAACGCCTAAAATCAGTACGCCTATCTGATGTTTTTTTTCATCGAATATAGGCACGCTGAACTGTACTTGAAAATGTTTAGTCGACTCATCAAACTCCAAGGTATCAATGTAGTAGTCATCATCTTGCTGATACATATTTAAAAACTTAGCTTCATCACCCTGCCAATAGTCGGTTGTGACTGCACTAATAATGACATTTTTACCTTGTTTATCTGTGACAATTATTTCAGTAATGATGCCTTGCATCTGCCTTTGCCACACTTGTAAGAATTGTGAACCTTCAAGCTTTAGGTAGCTTTCGGCCATAATCGGTTTATTATCAATAACCTGCTGTTCCCACAGATTATCAAACTGCTCTAACTCTTCACTCGAAATTAGTTGCCTGTTACTTTTTTTTACGGCTTGTTGCACCAGCTCTGCATTAGCTAATACTTTTATTTGTTCAAAAAGCGCTCTCACTAAGGATTGTTTTTCGATTTTTGACAATACAAAGGGGCTTTGTGAACAGCTACTTATGTGGCTGTTAAAAGCATTTAAAAATTCAGGAAACTCCTCAAGCGTTTTATTTGCAGCAAATAAGCCCAAAGGCACATAACGGTAGAATGTTTGCTTATATTCATCTGGCTTTATTTGTAACTGCACAGCGTTGAATTCAAACTCTTCTAAATCAAGCAGTATTCTGTCTACCCGCTGCTTTTTGAATACTTTGATAAGCTCTTGGGTAGTGTTGACTTCGACTTCTATTTTCCGATTAGTTAATTGATACCAATCAGCCTGATGGCTGCCTCTTACGACTCCATAACGAAGATCGTGTTCGGCTATCGAAGCCGAATCAGCATGGGTAAACCAGTACCAGTTTTCTAGAAACATAGGGGCTGAGAGCTCACCATATTGCTGCATTTTTGACAACAGGTTCGCAGTAAAATAACCATCAAGTCGATTTAACTGCACTTCTCTTTTTGCTCTTAACCAAGGTAACTTCTGTAACTTAAATGGCACATTGATTTGCTTAAAAATACATTCAACATGAGTTATTGCATTGTGAGGTGCATTAAGGGGCAGATTAGTGCCTAACTGAAAAGGCTGAGCCACAGTGAGTGAGAGCAATAATGAAGCAAGCATCAATACAAGCCTAAATAACTAAATAGAGTTATTATAGACAATAGAAGCAATTTTACCTGAAAAAGGGTTAACGCTTAAACTTTGTCTCTAAAATTACCGATGATGTGGTTCGCTCCACGCCATCCAAGTTACCAATGTCATCTAAAAGGTGGCTAAGTTTTTCTAGGTTTTGCGCTTGCACAACGGCAATCAAATCAAATTCACCACTAATTGCATAGAGCTGTGAAATAGCATCAATCTGCTTTAACTCAAGGTTAGTTTTGGTAGTGAGTTTTTGCTTAACTTTAATCGAAACATGCGCCGATACCATTTGGCTCAAATAGGCATCACCATAGTCTACACTATAGCCTTTGATTACACCTGTTTCTTCTAATTTTAACATTCGACTTTGCACTGTTGATCGCGATAAGTTAAGCGCTCTAGCAAGGTCTGAAATACTCGCACGAGCATTGGTTCTTAAAATAGCTAATAGTTTTTCATCTTGTGCAGTTATCAATTTGGCTACTCCGTTCGTTAATTTGCTTTTTATTTTAGTCATTTTTCACAAAATAGCACTGCAAATTTAAGTCTCTAACCCAGATAATAAGAAAAATAGATAAGAAAAATAATCTCATCGTGCTTAATTAGGCAGGAACGGCTTAACTGACCTATTTTTTGCAATTTAACTTTTTTCATACTAAGCCAGATTTAGGTGCAATAAATGCAAGTAACAAGAGAACTTTTTAACGACGTAATGGTACCAAACTACAACCCATCAGAGGTTATTCCTGTTCGCGGTGAAGGCTCACGTGTTTGGGATCAAAACGGTAAAGAATTTATCGATTTTGCAGGTGGTATTGCTGTTAATTGTTTAGGCCATTGTCACCCGGCTCTTGTCAATGCGCTTAAAGAGCAAGGCGAAAAAATTTGGCACTTATCAAACGTTATGACGAATGAGCCGGCATTGCGTTTAGCTAAAAAGCTAACAGACGCAACATTTGCAGATAAAGTATATTTTGCAAACTCAGGTGCCGAAGCCAATGAAGCAGCATTAAAGCTAGCACGTCGTTGGGCATTAGATGTCCATGGTGAGCAAAAGAATCAAATCATCGCCTTCAACAAAGGTTTCCACGGTCGTACATTCTTCACTGTTACTGTCGGTGGCCAAGCGGCTTACTCTGATGGTTTCGGGCCTAAGCCAGCTGCAGTCGATCACTGTGACTATAATGACTTAGCTGCTTTTGAAGCGCTTATCAGTGACAACACTTGTGCCGTTATGATGGAACCTTTACAAGGTGAAGGCGGTATTATTTCGCCAACTAACGAGTTCGTTAAAGGCGTTCGTGCGTTATGTGATAAGCACAATGCATTACTTATTTTTGATGAAGTACAAACTGGTGTCGGCCGCACAGGCGATTTATATGCATATCAAGGTTTAGATGTAACGCCAGATATTCTTACGACTGCGAAAGCATTAGGTGGTGGTTTCCCAATTGGTGCAATGATCACAACGGCTAGCATTGCAGAGCATTTAAAAGTGGGTACCCATGGTTCTACTTACGGTGGTAACCCACTTGCTTGTGCAGTAGCAGAAGCTGCTTTTGATACTGTAAATACAGCAGAAGTACTAGCAGGTGTTAAAGAGCGTGAACAACTTTTACGTGACGGTTTTGCTGCAATCAACGAAAAATACGACGTGTTTAGTGAAGTACGTGGTAAAGGTCTATTATTAGGTGGGGTTCTTAACAGCAAATTTGAAGGCCGTGCACGTGACTTCCTAGTAGCAAGCACAAAACATGGTTTAATGAGTCTTGTTGCTGGTACAAATGTTGTTCGCTTTACACCGTCTTTAGTGATTCCATTAGAGGATATCAAAGAAGGTTTAGCTCGCTTTGAAAAAGCGGTTGCAGACGTTGTAAACGGTTAATCCTAGTTGGCGCATGCTTTAAGCATGCGCCATTGGAGTGCACTTAATGCAAGTATTACGTCCTATAACAGCAAATGATTTTGCTGCGTTAAAACAAATTGCTGTTGAATCTGGTCATGGTTTTACCTCTTTACCGGTTGACGACAATTTACTACAAGAAAAAATCGAACGCGCTGAACGCAGTTTTGCAAAAGACATTAATAAACCACAAGACGAAACCTACTTATTTGTTTTAGAAGACAGTGAAACGGGTGAAGTTATAGGTACAACGGCTATTGAAGCTGCTGTGGGTATGTCAGTTCCTTTGTATCATTACCATCTAGGTAAAACTGTTCACCATTCACGCACTCTCAACGTATATAACACCGTTGATATTCTAAGTATGTGTAACGACTATACAGGTTGCTCTGAAATTTGTACTTTGTTCTTACGTGAGCAAAACCGCAAAGGTTTAACGGGTCGCTTTTTATCACGTTCGCGCTTCTTATTTATGGCGCAGCACAGTGAACGTTTTGCTGACACAATCATCGCAGAAATGCGTGGTGTTAGTGATGAAGACGGTCACTCACCGTTCTGGCAATGGTTACAAGAGCACTTTTTTAGCATTGAGTTCCCACAGGCAGACCATTTAGTTGGTTTAGGCGATAAAGTATTTATCAGCGAATTAATGCCTAAGTACCCTATCTATGCCAACTTACTGAGCAAAAAAGCACAAGCTGTGATTGGGAAGGTCCATGAAAAAACAAAGCCAGCGCTTAAACTTCTAGAAAAAGAAGGGTTTGAGCACCGAGGTTATGTAGACCTATTCGATGCAGGGCCAACTGTTGAAGCAAAACTTGGCAATATTCGCAGTGTTCGTGAGTCACAAGTTTGCCCTATCACCATTGGTGAGCTTGCCCATATCAATGAGAAAAGCTCAGATACATTAGCTATCTGCAACCAAGGCGTGAATGACTTTAGAGCAACATTCACCAAACATGCTCATTATAACCACGCTAAGCATACGTTAATCGTCAGCCAAGAAGTGGCAGATGCACTTAAATTGAAACAAGGGGATGCAGCACGGTTCTTCCGTTTGTAACCACTTAAGGAGTTTAAAATGAGTGTAACAACTCAACTTATCGATAACCAATGGCAAGCAGGCCTTGGTCATGATTTTAGTTCAATCAACCCAAGTAATGGCGAGGTTGTTTGGCAAGGTAAAACAGCCACGGCTGAACAGGTAGCCGATGCTATCAAAGCTGCCCGTAATGCTCAGCTTGACTGGGCTGATATGACCCTTGAACAGCGCATTGTAATTCTTGAAAATTTTGCTGCTGAACTAAAAGAGCACAGTGAAGAGTTCGCAACCATCATTGCCCGTGAAACAGGCAAGCCATTATGGGAAACACGTACCGAAGTAGGTGCAATGACGGGTAAAATTGCCATTTCAATCAGGGCCTATAACGAACGTACGGGCACTACAGAAAACCCAATGCCGGGCGCTAAAGCATTTATACGCCATAAGCCTCATGGTGTTGTTGCAGTATTTGGCCCATACAACTTCCCTGGTCATTTACCGAATGGTCATATTGTGCCTGCTATTTTAGCAGGTAATACAGTTGTATTTAAGCCATCAGAACTAACGCCTCATGTTGCTGAGTTCACTTTAAAGCTTTGGCTAAAAGCAGGTTTGCCTGCTGGTGTGATTAACCTAGTACAAGGTGAAGTAGACACAGGTATTGCGCTTGCATCTCATCAAGATATCGATGGTTTATTCTTTACTGGTAGCTCTAATACAGGCCATCTATTACATAAGCAATTTGCAGGTCACCCAGGTAAAATCTTAGCGCTGGAAATGGGTGGTAATAACCCACTAGTCGTAAAAGATGTCGCTGATGTAAGCGCGGCTGTTCACGATATTATTCAGTCTGGTTTCATTACTTCTGGCCAACGTTGTACCTGTTCTCGTCGTTTATTCATTGAGAACTCAGCAAATGGCGATGCAATTTTAGAAAAATTAATTGCTGCAACAAAACAAATTAAAGTAGCCGACAGCTTCAGCGAAGATCAACCATTTATGGGTGCAATGATCAGCGAAAAAGCCGCATTAGGTATGGTTGCAGCTCAGCAACAGTTACTTGATATGGGAGCGACTTCTCTTGTTGAGCTTAAGCATTTAGAACCGGGTACAGGTTTTGTAAGCCCTGGTATTATTGATGTAACAGCTGTTGAAGATATGCCTGATGAAGAGCACTTTGGTCCTTTGATCAAGGTTTACCGCTACACAGATTTCGATAGCGCGATTAATGAAGCGAATAACACCTCATTTGGTTTATCTGCTGGTTTATTAAGTGATGATAGTAATGACTACCAACATTTCTTAAAACGTATTCGTGCCGGTATCGTTAACTGGAACCGACCAATTACAGGCGCATCAAGCGCTGCACCGTTTGGTGGTATTGGTGCCAGTGGTAACCACAGAGCGAGCGCTTATTATGCTGCTGATTACTGTGCGTACCCTGTTGCTTCTGTTGAAGCCGAAAAAGTTAACTTACCACAGACCCTTGCGCCGGGCTTAATTATTGAATAATTGATTGGCGGCTTCGCCGCCTTAATTGAAGGAATTAAACATGCACACAGATGTAAACGCCCTATTTGAAAACCTATGGGAAAACTATTTATCAGTTACGCCTTCGGCAGTAAAAGTACATGAGCTATTAGGCTCTACTCAAAAAGATGACGTGATTAACGATCACATCGCTCTACGCACTTTTAATCATGAAAAAATCGGTTTAGAAAAGCTAGCTGCGCACTTTTTAGCAGTTGGTTATAAAGAATGCGGCGAGTACCATTTTGAGGCAAAGAAATTGTACGCTAAGCACTTTGAACATTCTGATCCAAAACAACCTAAAGTATTTATCTCTGAACTACTTGTTGAGCAATGTTCAGAAGAATTACAAGCTATCGTAAATGATATGGTTTCACAGATTGACGAAAGCGATGTAACAGCGGATAATTTCCTCTATTCAGGTACGCATTGGCAAGTAAGTTCAGAAACTTACAAAAAGCTATTAGAAGAGAGTGAGTATGCAGCGTGGATGTCGGCGTGGGGCTACCGTGCTAATCACTTTACAGTAAGCATCAATGAGCTTGCTAAATTTGATGACATCGAAAGCGTAAACCAGGCACTTAAAGATGCAGGTTTTGCATTAAATACATCTGGTGGTGAAATTAAAGGTTCACCAGAAGTTTTACTTGAGCAATCTTCAACACTTGCTGATGACAGTGAAGTTGAATTTAGTGATGGCGTTGTAGCTGTACCTAGCTGTTTCTATGAATTCGCTCTGCGTTATGCAAAACCAGATGGCGAGCTATACACCGGCTTTGTTGCTGCATCAGCTGATAAAATATTTGAGAGCACCAATGCTCGATAATTAAGTTTTTAATTAATACCCGAGCCATATGAAGACACCAAGGTTTAACAGTCAGACAAATCAATTCCTTCAACAAATGGCTTGGGCATTTATTCTTGTTTCATTTTTTGCCATAACATTTTTTAGTACTGATACTAAAGCAAGTGAGAAGCGCAAACTAACCATCCTATCCCACTCCTATTTTGCTAATGAGTTTGATAAAAGAAACATCAACGAGCATTTTCTTAAAGTTATCAAACCTGCTTTAGGCGATGAATTTCATCTAAGTGTACAATTTACGAATCATGCTCGATTAATTAAGCGTCTTTCAAGCAAAGAGCCTAGCTGTACTTTCAATGCAATAAAGTCAGCTGAACGAGCTGAGCACATGCTGTTTTCAAAAGTACCCACTTTTATGCACATGCAAAGACAGCTTTTCGGGTTAAAATCAAATATAGACAATCTTCCTTCCCCTGTTTCTGTTACCTCTCTTTTAAAAGAGAAGTATATTTTCGGAATTATTGGTTCCTCGAGCTATCAACAATTAGATTCATCTTTTGAAAAATATCGCTCAAAAATTGCTAATATCTATGGTGAAAATCCATTTCTGCAATTAAGTAAGCTACTTTTAAATCAACGTATTGACTTTATCGTCGCATATCCTGAGTCTCTATATGCTCACTTAAACGAAGATCAATTAAAGCTGGTAAGTTCTCGTCCAATTAGTGAGTATCCTGAGTTTACTAATGGCTATTTCACATGTAGTAAAACGGCTGAGGGCATACATGCTATTAGATTAATGAATACATACATGATGACGCCACCTATGGCGGAATATCTGTACGCCATTCATAAAGCCAATAACCTGTCAGCTGATCTCGAAGCAATGCTTAATGTTTATAAAAGAAGATACAAAATATCCTTCAAAAACAACAGTTAATTGATTTATTTTCGCTTCATGAATTTCCTAAAAAAAAAGCTTGCACAATAAAAAAAGCAGATATATTATCTCGCCGCTTCTTGATGATAGCCAATCCGAGTACATTACAAACACTGTTTGTAGCAAGGCGATAGAGCAACTATCCAAGAGTGAATTTGATTGCACATAACAATAAGTGCGTTTAATGACACTCAACTGACTCGGACTCCCATTTTCCCGAGCTGTTGCTTAATTGCCGGAGAGTAAAATGGCTATTTCTACACTAACACAAGATTTAACAACCAAAGTACCTGCAGCTGCGGTTGCTGCTAATGAGTCAATTGCACAACCATCAATCCAACTTCTTGAACAATTAGTTACACAACATGGCGCACCTCTAATGGTGCTTGATTGTGAATCTGTTCGTCATCAATACCGTGCATTAAGCCGTGCTTTACCAGGTGTTGTTTTACACTTTGCACTAAAGCCACTTCCTCTGGCGGCGGTTGTTCGCACTCTTTTAGAAGAAGGTGCAAGCTTTGATTTAGCAACGAGCGGTGAAGTTGACTTAGTAGCAAGTCAAGGCGTGCCAAGTGATCGCACTATTCACACACACCCTATAAAGCGTGATCGTGATATTCGTGATGCACTTGAATACGGTTGTAACGTATTTGTGGTTGATAACATCAATGAATTAGAAAAGTTCATTGCTTACAAAGATCAAGTTGAATTACTTGTGCGCTTAAGCTTTCGTAATGCAGAGTCATTCGCTGACTTATCGAAAAAGTTTGGTTGCAGCCCAGCAATGGCCATCGAAATCATTACTTACGCGCAACAATTAGGTATTCGCATAAAAGGTTTGTCGTTCCATGTTGGTTCACAAACAGCGAGCCCAGCTAAATACGTAACAGCAATAGCTGCATGCAACCAAGTAATGAATGAAGTAGCTGACTTAGGATTACCAGCGCTTAGTACGCTTGATATTGGTGGTGGTTTCCCAGTGCCATACAGCAAAGACGTGCTGCCAATTGATGAATTTTGTGCGCCAATTAATGATGCGTTAGCACTGTTACCAGAGACAGTTCGCGTGATTGCAGAACCGGGTCGTTTTATTGTTGCAAGTGCTGTAACTAGTGTTGCATCGGTAATGGGCCAAGCAGTTCGTGAAGGTAAGCCGTGGTACTACTTAGATGATGGTATTTATGGCTCATTCAGTGGTTTATTATTTGATGAAGCATCATACCCAATAGAGTCGTTAAAACAATCAAACGAGCGCGTAGAATCAGTATTAGCAGGCCCTACTTGCGACAGTATCGACGTAGTGAGTGAGTCAATCATGCTACCAAAATTAGACAATGGTGATTTAATTATCAGTCGTATGATGGGTGCTTACACATTAGCAACCGCGACAGATTTTAACTTCTTCAAGCGTGCAAACGTTATCATTCTCAATGATGTAGTACAGGTTGACGCACTTACTGGTTAATCGTTTCCTCGACTAAAAGCATGTAAGGCAACATGCTTTAAAACTGAAAATGCAGCTGCTCATTCCAGCTGCATTTTTTTTGTGTATTTGTTTAAAGAAAGAGTGGTTTGTAATCGTTTTCTAACTGTTCAAACGACAAGTTGCCAATAAAACGACCAAAGCTCAACCAAGTTGCTAAGCCTCGTAAGTCTTTAAAGTGTGGTGGAATAAATTTAGGATCTTCAATGACACCTAAATCATGTAACTGTGATATCAATCTAAAATCATCAATTGAGATTTTACCGACCAATAATAAGTGCAATTGATCAATGCGACCTAATTGTATTGCCACACGAATAAGGTTATACACTAAAACGAAACCTTTGATATAGGCGATATCTTTGGTAAAAGGTAATCCCGTTGCTGTACTTCCTCTAAACACGCGTTGAGTGAGTGTATAGCTGTCGTCTTTACTTAAACCTTGAGCTATATAGTCGCGATAGATATCAACAAACTCAGCACCATCAATGACTTTCGTAATACCTTGAATACGATTAACTAATTTTGCTAAACGTCGAGGCGTCGATTTTAAGGTAATAATTTCGGTCAACACAGCAAGCCCTTCTTGGGTGACCGTAGAGCTAGGTGTGCCTTTACTCAAACAGGTTAAATAAGGCTGTGATAAGCCATTTTGGGTCGTACCTACATGGATCCAGCCTTCATGCACTTCTAGAATATCAAGCTCACGCTGGGAAAACTTAACATCTTGATTAAGTTTTATATTATTTGCACCAGCTGCAGCATCACTGACAATACCGTCACTAAGAATGACCTCAACATCGATACCTGGCATCGTTTGAGACACTTGTGATGCGAGAATTTTAACTGCATCTTCGGCATCTATATTTTTTGGATCATCAGGCAATATATCGGCATCAAGCATACTCTTTAGCGGCTGCTCAAGCATGGTTGCAAGCTCAGAAAGTGAAGGCTCTCCAGCATGAAATAAATCTTTAGGATGACCAAACAACTCAACAGATAGATCATGAAACTCCGGGGTACCACGATACTCAATCATACTGAGTACGGTTTTATATTCAGTACACATCTTGCTCATGTATTGGGCGATTGGATTTAACTGCCCTAATTGGCTGATGATATCGCGATTTAAATCAGAAAAACCTCGGCGCAATTCGCTTGGTACAAAACCAAGGTCACGCTGTTGGTAATAGGCTTGATCAATCGTAGGGTTTTTCTGGCATTTGTGCTTAAAAAACTCTTCTTTGATTTGTTTATCCCAATTGATTGCATCAAGGATACGAATGGGTGTTTGCAATGCAATTAATCGGTCTGATAATTCGCGTGTTTTTGCTAATAATGCCTTATCAATCATGCTCTAGGCTCACTAAAAAATGAGCCTAGAGCATAGGCTAAATTTACATAATTACAAAGCAAAATTAATCAGTTTTTAGCTAAAATTTAGCCTGCTTAGAAACTAATTTTCCATCGCTGTATATAAGCAGATTTGGTACCGAATTAATGTCATTTTTGATAAATAAATCATTACCATAATCGATTGAAACGGGCATGGTTGCAGAGAATTTATCAACATATTCTCGCACTGCAGTTTGATCGGTCCACAACTGACTTACTTTAACCTCGACATCAATCCCTTGCTCCGCCAACTTATTAACATGTTGCTGTGCTAATACGCACTGCTTTGCCATAGCAGGGCGAGTGTCGGCCAAGTACCAATCACACCACGTTGCGGTGAAAAGCACTACTTTTTTGCCTTTATTCGGAATAACCAAAGGCGTTGCTTCACTTTGCTTTTCACCAAGTAGCCGCGCTTTTTCAACTTTGCCATTGTGTGATAACAAACGTAACGTGTTATCAAGCGCTTTATCAGCTTCGTGACCTTGAAAAATCACTTTTTCATCGCTATCAATTAGCACATGAAAAGGGGTACCCATAAATTCATAGTGTTTAGCAACCTGAGCTGTGAGATCAGTAAATAATGGCATGCTAAGTGAAAAACGTTCTTTAACCTTAGCAACAGAGTGTGCATCATCATTGAGGTCGATATTTATCGCCACAAATTGAATTTTATCGCCATATTGTTCGTAAGCATGCTGAAAATGCGGCATCTGCTCCATACATGGCTTACACCAAGTTGCCCAAAACTTTAAATAAACTGGTTTTTTGCCTAAGAAACTTTCAAATTTGACGATTTGCCCTGCTTCATTTTCTAAAATAAGCGTGTCTGTATTCGCTGATATTCTTTGGCTTACAAGCATCAAGCCTGTCAGCAATATCATGAGGAAAAACTTATATTTCATAGTACGTTCCTTAAATAAAACCAAGCGTAAGCGTAATGTAAGCCAAAATATTGTAAATTTTCGACATCTGCTGGCTAAATGCAGATTTAATGATTTATCGCAAAGTAGAGGTTAGAAACACTCAAAACATTAAAAATAGCACTAAACTTTTTATAGATATGAAACGTATTGCACAAAAAAGGAGTCATCATGAAAAATGAGCTAGACGGTAAATTAATTCTTTCTGTATATGAGAAAATCATTCAACACGGTGAAGATCATGAAGATGGGAAGCTATACGAAGGTATTTGTGCTTTTTCCGATATCGATGGTTATACCGTATATCTTAAAGGCAGTGGTGTGTTACTTCGCTTTGGTTTTCACAATACCTACCACCTTGACTACCAACATGAAAAAAACAAAGAAGACTTTTTAAAGAAAGTGCTATATATCGCAGAGCAGGAACCATAAATAGATAATGAAACGACGGGTAAAAACTGAGTCAAAGCAACAGCAAGCGTTTATCAACCAAGTTATTAATGAACTTAAAAATAACCCTGATAAGTTAGATATCATCCGCGATAATCTTAGCTACTATCGAGAACAACAGTTCCTCAAACGTGGTTTTCTGCTTGCTATTGAGCGATTTGACTGGGTGTTTGAAGCAAGTAACGATGTAGACCAAATCTGTGCGCAAATTCTAGCCGATGATTACATTGGTAAACGTTTGCGCCGCTATCCCTTGCTATACAAGGGCGTATTGGAACGTACCTATTAGCTTTGCCCACCGCTAAAACATGATCTGTCCGGTAAAAAATGCTAGGTTAGCGCCATTTTGAAATAACGAGAACTGGACATGTCAAAAACTATAAACTCTCACAATACCCATGAGGGTGGCAATAATGGGTTGTTTAACCGATTTTTAGCCACCGTTGAATTTTTGGGTAACATGCTACCCCACCCTATCACATTATTTGCAATGTTCTGCGTTGCTATTATTGTTTTTAGCGGCATCGCCGATTGGTTTGGATTAAGTGCTATCGACCCACGTCCGGAAGGCGCTGCGGGTCGCGACCCTGATGGTGTTATTGAAGTTGTCAGCCTACTTAGTGCAGAAGGCCTCCAGCGTATCGTTACCGGCCTTGTTACCAACTTCACCAGTTTCGCACCACTTGGCACGGTACTGGTTGCTTTATTAGGCGTAAGTGTCGCAGAGCACTCAGGTTTACTCTCAGCTGCTATGCGTGGCATGGTGATGGGCGCATCTAAAAGGCTCGTTACTTTTATGGTGGTGTTTGCTGCGATTTTATCAAATACGGCGTCAGAGCTTGGCTACGTGGTACTTATTCCATTAGCAGCGATGATATTCCACAGCCTTGGTCGTCACCCACTTGCCGGTCTTGCTGCCGCATTTGCTGGTGTTTCAGGTGGTTACAGTGCCAACCTATTGCTAGGCACCATTGACCCGCTACTTGCAGGTATCACAACACCTGCAGCACAAATGATTGATCCAAATTACCAAGTTGGCGCAGAAGCAAACTGGTATTTCATGATGATCTCTGTATTTTTAATTGCCATTTTAGGCACTTTCGTTACAGAAAAAATCGTTGAACCACGCCTTGGCAAGTACAACCCTGAAGAAGCAAGCAATGATTTGCCAAAGAATGACATTGCTGGCCTAACCGATAAAGAAAAGTCAGGCCTTAAGTGGGCGGGTGTTTCACTGTTAGTGGTGTCATTATTACTTGCTTGGACAATTGTTCCTGAAGACGGCATTTTACGTAACCCAGAAACAGGCCTTGTTGCACACTCGCCATTTTTAAAAGGCATTGTGGTATTTATCTTTGTGACTTTCGGTATTCCGGGCTTTGTTTACGGTCGCGTTGTTGGCACTATGAAGAACGATAAAGATGTCATTGATGCCATGAGCAAAAGTATGAGCTCAATGGGTATGTACATTGTGCTGGTTTTCTTTGCCGCGCAATTTGTTGCTTTTTTTAAATGGACTAACCTAGGCACAATTTTAGCTATTAACGGCGCCGCTCTTTTACAAACACTGAACCTAACTGGTCCTGAAGTATTCGTGCTATTCATTTTAATGTGTGCATTGGTTAACTTAAGCTTGGGTTCTTCATCAGCACAGTGGGCGGTAACTGCACCTATCTTCGTACCAATGTTAATGCTAATAGGCTACGCGCCAGAAACCATTCAAGCTGCATATCGAATTGGTGACTCGGTTACTAACCTCATCACACCAATGATGAGCTACTTTGGCTTGATACTGGCTGTAGCAACTAAATATAAGAAAGACATGGGTATTGGCACACTGGTTGCGACCATGCTGCCTTACAGCATGATCTTCTTTGTTGGTTGGGTCGCGTTATTCTACTTATGGGTATTTGTTCTGGGCTTCCCAGTTGGCCCTGAATCACCGATTTATTATCAGCCTTAATCTCTTCTCAAAGAGGTGTAAAAAAGCCAAGCTAATGCTTGGCTTTTGCTTTCTAACGGCGAGCCCGATACTGATAGCATCTAATAAGCACTAGCAGTAACAATAATGAGATTAAGCTCAGAGGTAGCGCCCCCCCACTTGTTTTATGCTCAACACTCACTCGTTTATAGGCTTTAACAACGACATTAAACTTCCCTTGAGTTATTCCGCCATCACCATCAGAGATAATGAAGGTCACTGTATCAGTGCCCTCAAAACCCACATTTGGAGTATACGTAATAGTACCATCATCATTGATTACTACTGTCCCATTATCAGCTGATGCAGAAATAATAGTGAAATCATTATTATCATCATCAGTAACATTAGCCAGTATGTCGATGTTAATTGGGCTTTGATCATCAGTTGTTACATTAATAATGGCACTCACTTGCGGTGCTTTGTTTTCAACGACCTCAACGGTCACAGCTGCAAATGCTGAGCCGCCATTACCATCAGATACGCCATAGTTTATTGTTGCTGTACCTACATGTTCGGCTTGTGGACTAAAATGCAGTTCATTACTAATAATACTGACTTCACCAATATCAACGGTTGCCGACGTAAGCGTTAATAAATCACCATCTGCATCTGTATCATTGACTAACACATCAAGGTAGGTGCTGATATTACGTTTTACCGTAATAACATCATCCGTAGCTACTGGCTGAGTATTATGCGTATCTAAAGTTGCGATACCACTTGGATCTTCAATTGCACGATTAACTTGGCCATCGGCATCATTTGGACCACCATCTTCAATAGTCAGCTGAACACACCAGTGACCTTCGGTAAGTCCTTCTGTGTAAAGCACATCTTGTGGTGGTGGGCAGAACCCTTCAGCACCAGGCGCTGATGCAATACGATTACGACTATCGACTACAAACTCTGTCCAACCTGTTGGCATCAATTTACGATAGACAGCATTGCTTGGTATTGGCCTAAACTGTGCTATCACTACACTGACAGACTGACCCGCAACCGGAATTTCATTTACATTGAAATCAAACACGCCATTTATGTAGTCAAACCCATTATCAGCTTTTGCACCTAATCCGTTATGTCCGTATTTAACTGCATCGCCTTCAGTAATACCGGTGTTGCTACCTGATGCTTTAAAAGCAACGTTACCTAAGCTCAAATGAAGTCCAGGCTCTGTCTCCATCAAGAAAAATTCACTTTCGATCAGCTTTTCTTGAACAACATTGCTAGCAAGCGAGCTTGCATCTAGATAATCTGGAATACCGTCGTTATCACTGTCGCCATACCCTTCTTCATCATCATTGATACCATCAAAGTCTGAATCAATGGCTGATAACTCAGGTAATGAATCAAGCACTGTCAGTGAAATTTTCACTGTATCAGTTTTGTCACCATCATCAACGGTTACCATAAACTCATAAACACCTTCAGCAAGTAAACTTGGGTCAAAGCTAAATTGATCATCGATGGCATCTGCATCGATGATTGCTTCATCAGACACTTGCCAATCAAATACATGGGTATCGGCTAGGTTTGCATCTGTAACAAATGCACTGATAGTTACTTCACCTGCTTGTTTATCAATTAGACGCGTACTCATACCTTGCTGAGCTGCAAATAACTCTACGCTTGGCGCAACATTTCCCTCTGCAATTGTTAGTGTGTGTGAACCTAACGTACCCACAACAGCATTTTTAGGTTCTTTAAAATGAACAGTTAAAGTTTCTGTGCTTTCTAACTGTTCATCTTCAATAAGGTTAACTATCAATTGAGCTTCGCGTTGACCTTGTTTAAAGATAAATTCACCTTCAGATAAGTCATGATCTTCTCCTGTAATCGCATCACCTGATACGGTAAATGGCACAACAACAGGGTAAGTTACTGCATCACCATTGAGAATCGCTTTAATTATGACGTATGTTCCTTCAGTTGCAGTTTGATCTTTACTGAAATTAACTTGCGGGATTACATGGATCAATTGCGTAGCTGAAACTTGCTCGTTCCCTTCTCCTGCACTCCAAACAACGGTATGTGTTCCAGGTGCAAAGAAGCCTTTAGAACTTGCCGTAACACGCACTGGATTACCCAATGCATCCATTGCAACTGCTGTTCCCATATTCACCTTAGTGAACAGCCCTTCTGAGGCAATCGTTTTATCTTCAGGTGCTGTGATAGTTATATCTGTTAAGGTTGAAACAACGTTTACAACCAGTGTTACATCTACCACTTCACCACTTGCATCTTTAATTTGATAAGTAATGATCACCTCTGCGTTTAAGCCAACAGGCGCCAAATATTCAAGCTTATTATCAACAATTCGAATACTGCCAACACTTGCAAGCGCTTTAACTAATGTTAGTGCATCACCATCAACATCAATGTCATTCGCTAACACATCAAGCACTACATACTCATTTAAGTCTGCATTGACGGTGAAGTTATCTGGTGTAGTAACAGGTGCATCATTGACTGGATTCACCACAATCGTCACTGTTGCTATTTCAGAGCTTAAAACACCATCTGATACGGTATAGCTAAAGCTATCTGAGCCACTAAAATCTGCATTTGGTTGATACATAAAACGATTAACATCCATTGTTAACGTACCATTACTAACCGGTGCGACTAAATTGAATGTCAGTGCATCGCCATTTTCATCAAAATACCCAAGTGTAAAGGTGATGCTCTCGTCTTCATTAGTACTTAGTTGTTCACCAATCGCTACAGGCGCAACATTAGCAATAATAACTGGGCTTGTCGCACCTGATGTAAAGGTCTCAGTATTACCGTGGCCATCAATGTAAGTAACAACAACCGTGATTGTCGTGCCGATATCTGCATCGGTTAGCATGTATTCTGACAGTGTTGCACCTGTAATTAACACCCCATTGCGCATCCATTGATAGGTAAATTCTCCCACACCATCTGGATCGTCAATAGTTGACTCAACGCGTAAGGTTTCACCCTCTTTTGCCTCGCCACTGATACTGATACCACCTGTTGCTTGGTCATTAAAATCGGCCACTGTGATAACAAAGGTTTGTGTATCAGTTAACCCTTCTGCATCAGTTACTAATAAAGTAACAGCATGATTGCCCACATCATCATTACTTGGTGTACCACTTAACTCGCCTGTCGCAGGATTAAAATTAAGCCAGCTTGGCAGCTCTGTAGCACTCAATTTATAGCTATCAGCACTGTCTACATCATTAACAACAAGTACATAGCGGTACGCTTCATCCTGTGTTGCTGAAGTGATTGGCGCCGACTCAATCAATGGTGCATCATTGACAGCAAGTACGGTAATAGTCACTGATGCCGTATTCGACTCTGCACCTTCATTATCAAGCACTGAATAAGTAAAGGTATCAAAACCAACATAATTGCTTACTGGAGTATAAGTAACTGTACCATCTACATTATTTATTACATTACCAAATGCCGGTTCAGTAACAATCTTAACTGAGTCCTCATCTATGCTACCATCAACATCAGAATCATTGCCTGTTACATCGATGATAACGCTCTCATCTTCATCAATTTGTATTACATCATTATTTGCCAGCGGCGCATCATTTACAGCTGTTACTGTGATGGCGACATTTGCATTATTTGACCAAACACCCAAATCATCTTTAACACGATAACTAAAGCTATCTTCACCATTACTATTAGCATTAGGCGTATAGCTGATCATGCCGTCTACAATTTTTGTACTACCATGTTCTGGCTCGGTAACAACTTCAAGGCTTGACTTATCAAGCGAACCATCAATATCTAAGTCGTTGCCCAGTACATTAATGCTATGGGCTGTATCTTCGAGCAATTGAGCAACATCATCGTTAGCGACGGGTGCATCATTCACACTATTGACCGTTAATTTCACAACGGCGATATTTGACATTAATGATTGGTCATCTTTAACACTATAACTGAAGCTATCGCTACCAAAGAAATTAGCATTTGGCATATAGCCAATAGTACCTGAGGTACTATTAACGCTAACTTTGCCGTTTGCTGGGGCTTGGGTAATTGTCACATTATCAATTGTTAAATCGCTATCTACATCAAGGTCATTGTCTAAAATTGACAATTCAATCGAGGTGTCTTCATCAAGCTCAGCTGCATCGTTTGTTGCGATTGGGGCATCATTAACTTCACCTACTTTTACCATTACGCTCGCCTGATTAGACATAGCTCCAGATCCATCTGCAACACGGTATGTAAATGTGTCACTGCCATTAAAGTTTGTGTTTGGGGTATAGAGAATGCGCTTGTTTTGTACACTCGCTTTACCATTTTCTGGCGCTGTGACAACTTCTAAGCTAGATAAATCGAGTGAATCACCTTCATCAATATCTGAATCGTTTAGTGCGACATCAATTTCAATTGCCATGTCTTCTTCAGTTATGGCCGTATCAATCTTAGCAAATGGTGCATCATTAACCGAATTGATGGTAATTGACACTGTTGCAATAGCTGAGCGTCCATTATCTAAGTCATCGACAGTATAAGTAAAAGTATCAGAGCCATTAACATTTTCATTCGGTGTATAAGTAATAACCCCATTCGCAGTATTTAAGCTTGTTTTTCCTAGTGTTGGCGCTGTTACCACTCTGACACTGGCAGGGTTTAAGCCACTATCAACATCTGAATCGTTCTCTAAAATATTAATAGCAACACTGTTGTCCTCATCAACACTTACTTTATCATCATGCACATCGGGTACATCGTTTACATTCACAACTCTCAGTGTAAATTCCTGCTTAATCTCCTCTTTACTCGCATCTGTTACAACAAGCGTAATATTATACGTACCTACATCATCATTAGTGGGTGTGCCACTTAGGGTATGCGTTTTAGTATCAAAGGTTAACCAGCTAGGCATACCAAGGGCTGTATAAGAAAGACTATCATCAGCATCCACATCCGTTGCCGAAACGATATAGCTGTATAACTCATCTTCGGTTGCAGTTGTAATTGGTGTTGATGAAAATTCAGGCGCATCATTTACATTCTCAACGGTGATAGAAAACATCTGAGAATCTGTTTCTTTTGCACTATCCGTGACGATTAAACTAACCGTATGCATGCCTACATCATCATTACCTGGCGTACCAGTAACTAAACCTGTCGCAGCATCTATGCTTAACCAACTAGGAAGCGTCTTGGCTGAATAAATTAGCATATCGCCTTTATCAACATCAGTTGCACTTACAGTATAGTTATAGATGCTGTCCTCAATCGCAGTTGTAATAGGTGTTGATGAAAACACTGGAGCGTCATTTACGTTTGAAACAGTTAGAGTAAATGATTGTCGTGCCTCCTCTTCACTCATATCCATGACAACAACAGTGATCTTATACGACCCTACATCATCATTAGTAGGTGTGCCTTTAAAACTGCGAGTAGCTTCATTAAAAGATAACCAACTTGGAAGGCCAAGCACTGTGTACGAAAGCGTATCTCCTGCATCAATATCTGTAGCTGAAACAGTATAATTGTATAACTGCTCTTCAACTGCGACAGTATCAGGGGTTGACGTAATTACCGGCTTATCATTTACATTAGCTACTGTAATGGTAAATATTTGAATATCAGAAGCACCGGCCGAATCAGTTACTTTAATTGAGACATTATGCTCACCAACATCATTATTGCTTGGTGTTCCAACAAGTAAACCTGTAGATGTATTTATCGATAACCAGCTAGGTAATATTGAAGCGCTAAATTTATATGTTTCGTCTTTGTCAGCATCGGTGACAGCAAGTTGATATGCATAAGCTGTATCTTCAGTTGCAAGTACTAAGGCTTGTGAAGTAATCGTTGGTGCATCATTAACAGCAGTAACAGTTATAGTGCCATTTACAGGTGTGACAGTGTTACTGCCATCAGATAGTTTAAACGAAATACCCAATGAGCCAGAATAATCAGCAGCTGGCGTATACGAAAGGCTTGCTAAACTTGCGTTAACATCGACTAGTGAGCCACTCAATGTGAGTGTAGCTGTTTCAATATCGTAGTCTAAGTTGGCACTACCACTTGCAGTACCCGCAAGTTTGCCTGATGTATTGTTTGCAAGAGTGATGGTAAGAGTAACATTATCGTTTTCTTTATCAGTTATTATATGCCCTCCAAAGAGTAAGTTTTTATTGCTATCTTCCTTGGTAGTCATAGAGAAGCTGTCAAAAATTGACTGCTCATACTTCATCATAGAAGCATTACTGTCGTTATCTGTATCTCCAAATGAAACTAGTAGTGTATCGTTGTCATCAATTGCGAAAGAAGGAAAAGTAGTTCTCTTAGTTGTTATTCCGGCTTTACCAACATGGTTCCACGTATTTCCCGTCAACTGCATTACAGATACATCTCCACCGTTGACATAATCATTCACAGCAACAAAAGGAATATTGTCACTATTTGCTGCTATTTTTGGCCCGAAACCACTGCCGCCCAAAAGATCACTGTTACCAGCCAACTCCCAAGTTTGACCATTAAACCTATTGACAGATATGAGTTGAGATGATTTTTTTGAAAAAGCAACGTATGGAACATCATTAATAATAGTGAAATCTAATCTCATTACATTCGTCTCAAAATTTGCAGAGCCGACCTGAGTCCAACTATTATTCTCGAATTTAACTACATTGATATTATTTTGATTAATATCTACTTTATATGCCAAATAGGGCGTGTCCTTACTATCAAAAGAGAGCTTCATTTGCGATGTAACCCCAGATGCAATTGCGGCTTCACCCACAGTGGTCCATTCTGTGCCATCCCATTTTTTCACTGTTGCAGTGTTATTATTTAAATAATCTTGGTAAGTGAGGTATAAATTATCAGCACTGTCAAAAGCAATAGAAGCGTGATTTGCGACCCCTGCGCTTACGGCCTCTCCCCCAAGTACTGTCCAAGAGCCATTTTTAAGAGTCTTTACAACAACCTTATTCTCAAACCCTGAATCTTCATAAGCAATAAAAAGCTCATCAGAACGATTAATAGCTAAACTAAGATTACTATTAACCGAGCCCTCAGCGAGATTAGTGTTACTTATGTTTTGCCAAGTCCTGCTATCATATTTCTTTACTGCAATTCCATACCCTGCTGGTTCGAGATAATAAGTAAAAGCTGAATATACTACACTGTTTCTATCAACAGCTATGGCGGTATCACTTATCCGTTCTTTTGCAAAATTTGCATCACCAACATATTCCCATTTTGCGGCTTTAGATATTTTAGGTGCATCATTTTGCGGTGTAATAGATATAATGAAAGATTGATCTATAATCGGTGCAACATCATCCTCCCCACCATCTGCAAGATCGAACTTAAAGTTATCAGAGTTTGTTTCAGTGCCATTGTGTTTATAATAAAGTTTTGAATCATCCAGTGTTTGCTGTGTAAAAGTACCATTCAACGAAAGCTTTTCACCCGCATCTAAACTGCTATTATCATTGGCATCGACAAATAAACTGCCATAAGTAGGTACTGATTTAATCGTGTATGTTAACCCTGTGCCGCTATCATCAGGATCTGAAGCCGATAAGCTCTGAGTATTAATTACTTTCGTTGCACCTTCATCTAATGAAAGGCCCGTATTAATATCGATAGAAGGGGCTTTATTGGGTACAACAACTGAATAGGTCCCCACAATTGCAGAGTTTGTATCTGTGCCATCCGTTAATGAAAACGTGAGTGTGAATTGACCTGCACCATTTGCAGCCTGTATTAACTCAATACTTTCAAGCGAAGCATTAATATCTGAGACTGTTCCTGAAAGTGTTAGAACGCCTGTGCTAGAATCATAATTAAGTTCTGCGTTACCACTTGCAGTACCTGACAATGACCCGAATTGCGTATCTGAAATCGTAATTGTGAGGGTAACGTTATCGTTTTCAGCATCCTCAACGATTACATTTTCAAATAACCTAAAGCTTGATGCTCCCTCCATAATGCTCTTAGAATGATTGCTAAAAGAAGCATTTTCCTTAGTGATTACAAAAGGTCCACCAACCTCTGACTTTAAGTCAATAGCGTAGATAATGTCGCTTGAATTAAGTACAGCTCTCATTGCGAGGCCGAAATAATATGATTTTTCCGGTGGGGCAATTGGCCCTTTTAAATTCCATACCTCTCCTTCAAAAGCATATAGTTTTCCTCGGCCATATGTGCTCTGTTCATTAAATGCAATTAACACGTTGTCGTTTGAGTCAATTAATAGATTTAATTTTCTCATTGCAGAAAGGTTTGATGTATCGCCAACCGAAACCCAGTTATCCTCTACAAATTTATAAACCTTTACAGGACCCAAATATGTCGTAGAGTTTATAAATGAAATATAGAGTGTGTCTTGGCTGTCAAACGCTATTTGAGGATCTATCGCTGGTTGAGTCCCTAAAGCAGATGAGCTTAAAGTTATCCATGATGTGCCATTAAACTTTCTTACCTCAACAGAGGCAGGACTTACTGTTTTATTATAAACGACATACATTTCATTTTTCGAATTAAAGGCAATTTCAGGGCTTTTAGCATTTCCATTACTTGCCTGCGTACCTACATTAACCCAACTATTATTAGCCCACTTTTTCACGTATACGGTTGAGTTATCATAGGCAAGATATAAAATATCATTATCATCAACCTTTAAATCAATGTGCTCTATTTTTGTGCCGCTAATTTGGCCTGAGCCAAGCTCAGTCCAATTACCATTTACAAGTTTTTTTACAACAATTGTCTGCGACGAACCAGTGCCAGATATATAAGCAATATATAAATTATTATTTTGGTCAAAGACAATATCTGTTTCGCCATACGCATCAGTAAGCGTTTCCCCCCCATCAATTGATTCCCAAGCACTATCCACATATTTATAAACATCGGCTCTATTGTTGAAAGTATTTTTTAAAATAATATAAGGGACTTCATTATTATCT
>NZ_JAKEVN010000058.1:0-25213 GCF_022398505.1 Pseudoalteromonas sp. Isolate3
GAATAAAGGTCTTTATTTAAAGTAATAACTTTAATAAAAATGGATATTTTAATTTAAGATACAAGCTGTTAGATTTAATTTAATAACTGGCAAAATTTTGCTAACAACACGCAAAAGCCCGATTTTACCGCTTTGTGGGAATGAGAAATGATCGATTTTGGTAAGAAAATAACTCCAGCACGCGAAATGCGTTCTACCAATAATTTACACACTGCGCTTGAAAGTGATCGGGGCCGCATTATTAACAGCGCTGCAATTCGCCGCTTGCAACAAAAAACCCAAGTTTTTCCACTCGAACGCAACGCCGCAGTGCGCTCAAGACTAACTCACTCGCTTGAAGTACAACAAGTAGGCCGTTTTATAGTACAAACAATTTTTAATAAGCTTAGTGATGCAAAACAAAAAGAGTATGGCCTAGCGGGGCTTGAACGACCGCTTGAAAGCCTAGTAGAAATGGCGTGCCTAATGCACGATATCGGCAACCCGCCATTTGGTCACTTTGGCGAGGCAGCCATCAACCAATGGTTTGAAAAACACTTAGACGCACTAACACCAGAGCGCTGTAAAGGTATTGGCATTAGTGTGATCTTTAAACACCTAGCACAAGACATCAAAAGCTTTGAAGGTAATGCCCAAGGTATTCGCATAATTCATTCATTACTATCACTAAACTTAACCTACAGCCAAAGTGCCGGAATTTTAAAATACACCCGCCCGGCCAGCATGACGAAAAAAGACAGTCCGCAAGATAAAAATTACCTGATGAAAAAAGTGGGTTATTACTTTAGCGAAAAACCTTTTATAGATGCACTGCAAACTGAGCTCGAAATTGAGCAATACTGCCGTCATCCTGCTAGCTATATTATGGAAGCTGCCGACGATATTTCGTATTGTTTAGCCGATATTGAAGATGCCGTAGAAAAGGGCATTATTAGTGTTGAGTCGCTATGTGAAAAGCTAAAAGATCAATACACCCGCACACTCACTAACCTAACCATTAACGATACTAAGCACAGTGACTTTGCCGAAAAAGCGATTGATTATGCATTAAGTAAAGCTCAAGAGCAGCCCTACAATTTTAACAGTGAGTTTTTTATCTATCTGCGAGTTACTTTGCTACACCCATTGGTAAGTTACGCGGCAGACCGGTTTATTAATAATATAGAAGCCATTTATCACGGTGATTTTAATCAGGCTTTATTAGAAGACCGCAGTCACTTGCACGCCGTTACGCTCACTTTAAAACAGGTAGCTTTAAAGCATGTATTTTGCCACAAAGAAGTAGAGCGCTTAGAGCTGCAAGGTTACCGTATTATTAGCGGTTTACTCGATTGCTATAAACCTTTACTTACCCTTGATGCAGAAGCTTTTAAGCGTGTTTTAAGAGGCGATCAAAACTATTTAATTGAAACACGCCTAGTTAAAAAGCTGTCTAATAAACATTTAAATAGTTACCAAAAAGCCATTGATGCCCTAAAAGCCGAACCAGATCATTTTGCCGCCTACGAATTTTATTATCGCTGCCGCCTAATTCAAGATTATATCAGCGGTATGACCGACCAATTTGCTTACGACGAATACCGTGCGCTCATGGTAATTGATTAGCTAATACGAATAGTCGTAATTTGTTAACCTAATGTGGATAAATTACCCGTCTCAGCTTAGAATTAATTAACTGTCGGCTCATCAATTAAACCTTACTGGTCTGAACTTATGCCAATTATTAGAACAACTTTTTGCTTATTACTCCTAAGCTTAAGCTTTACGAGTAAAGCGCAGTACAACGAAGCTATGTGTATTTTGTTAAAACAGCAAATGCACGAGTATCGCTTTAATACCAGCAATAAGAACTACCGATCTGCTGCCAGAAACTATGAAAAAAACTGTAAAAATCCCACCCCTGTAAATAACGCAGCTGGCTTTGAAAAACTAGAACAACAAACTAAAGAAATCGTTCCTGTTAATTCAGCGACAGCAGCCAACCCTAATGTACATTCTGGTGCAATTCTAGCTACGCCTGAAGAAGAGACTACACCAGCTGTTGAGCAACCTTCTGAAATCAACGAACAGCAAACTCAGCCAGAGCAATTAGCTGCAGAACCCCAAGTTCAAGAGCCTGTATCACAGCAACAGCAAATAGAGCAAAGTTCAACACCTGCAGAGCAAACAGAAATGCCAGCAAAAGTTGATCGAATTACGATTTCTGATGCTCCTGAAGAACCTGTAGTAGAATCAACTACCAACCCTGCAATTCAAGAGCAAGCTGTTGCAGTTAAACCCCAAAGTGCTGAAGCTGAAACAGCACCTGCTGAAAAACCAGTTGAACCTGAAACAAAAGTAGATTCGGCGCTAATACCTATTCCGGCACCAACTCCAGCTCCAATTCCAGAAAACAATGATAGCTCTTCAAGCTCATTATTTATGCCAAGCCTAATTGTGTTGTTGGTGCTACTTGTTGCAGGTTTAGTGATTGTGCGTATTCGTCAAAGCAAAAAAGCAGACGAAGACTCAGAGCTTGAACAAAGCTTGATGCAAGCTAAAGCATTAAAAGCCGCAGCAGAAGCGCAAGCTGCCGCTGAAAAAGAAGCTGAAGAGTTAAAAAATGCAACTGCCGCCGTGCTTAGTGAAGAACAAGATCATCCGCATGCGGACAGCAATATAGTACCTGACAATGCTTTTTCGGCAATCGAAACACAAAGCAGTGATGAACTATCTGAACTTATGCACTTTAGTGCTCAGCATGATACAGACGAGCAAGAATCTAAAACATCAGAAGAACCCGCTCCTGCAGATGATTTTGCTAATGCCCATCAATTTAAAGATCTTGAACTTGGCTACGACGAGAAAAACACGCATGATTCTGAAGATGACTTTTTAGATGAACAACGCGAGCTAGAGCAAGAGCTTAAACTCGCAAACCTTTCTTCATCGTTCACCGTTAACGAAGAAGTAGATAGTCAATCTGATGACGTTCAACAAGATGAACCGGCCTTAGGAGAGCAAAGCTTTACTACATCTTCTTTCGGTTTTGATGAATACTCAACTAAAGAGCCTATCGCAGAAGACGAACCACGAATCACTGAGACCCAGCCATTTGAAGAGCCAGAACTAGAGGCTCCTGAAATAACTGAACTTGAGAAACCAGAAATAGAAGAGCCTAGCTTTACTGCATCTTCATCGTTTGGGTTTGATGAATACTCAACTAAAGAGCCTATCGCTGACGATGAGCCAGTTTTAGCTGAGATAGAAAAGCCTGAAAAGCCTCAAATTAGTGAGCTTGATCAGCCTGCAATTGAAGAGCCTAGCTTTACTGCATCTTCATCGTTTGGTTTTGATGAATACTCAACTAAAGAGCCTATCGCTGACGATGAGCCAGTTTTAGCTGAGATAGAAGAGCTTGAAAAACCTGAAATTGACGAACTTGAAAAGCCAGTAATTGAAGAGCCTAGCTTTACTGCATCTTCATCGTTTGGTTTTGATGAATACTCAACTAAAGAGCCTATCGCTGACGATGAGCCAGTTTTAGCTAAGGTAGAAGAGCTTGAAAAACCTGAAATTGACGAACTTGAGAAACCAGAAATAGAAGAGCCTAGCTTTACTGCATCTTCATCGTTTGGTTTTGATGAATACTCAACTAAAGAGCCTATCGCTGATGATGAACCTGCAAAAGATGAGGTACCTGAGTATGACTTATCTTCATTAATGGATGATGATTTATCTTTTACTGATCATTTCACTGAACAAGATCAAACAGTCACTGCACCAAATACAACAGCTGATCAAGACGATATTAGCGATGATGATTTAGCTAAAGCTTTACAAGCACTTGAGCAAGAGCTGCAAGATGAACCCGCTTCATTTAGTTTAGAAGAGCCGACACAGCCAATTGAAGAAACGGTTGATGTTTCTAAAGAGTTAAATGACGACGATGAGCTTAAAGAGGCTGATAAAGAGTTAGAGCAACAAGATGATAAGCCACATAACCCATTTGCCAACTTATCACTTGACCCTGCTTGGGATCCCAGTTCAGACGAGAAGCCTGTGATTGAAAGCAAATCCAAACAGCCAAAATCACAAGCCTTGATTGACGCAGAAGAGCGCGCCAAACAGTTTAAAACGGATGAGTGATAATGTTACGAGTTACAAGGGGAAAGTTACAAGTTTCGAGGCTAAAGCCCGTAGGACTGGCTTTAGCCGGGAATTGTCTTAAGTTACGAGGGAAAAGTAGCGAGAAACGAGATGCTAGTCTGTAGCAGCGATTTTACATCGCGTCCTAGCGCCTAAACCCATACGCCTATGCTTCCCCCCGTAGGCGTGAAACTTGTTTCGCGCGTCTGAATATAGAAAATTTGAAAAGGTTTACATGGATTATGTTTGATTCTATTCGGCACTAAAGTACCTCCTACAAGGCTTAAATCGCTGGGAAGAACACCCGACCTAACCAACCCCATAGCTCGGCTGACACCTAACATCTAACGACTAAAAACAGTGTTTATCTTGCCTAGAACCTTTCCCCTTGCAACTTTCCCCTTTACTCTCGCTAACTTCCCATTTGGCTCACTTTACAATTGGACGTGGGCGCATTATCCAATGAAACACAAATATCAAACCAAAAAACACCAGTACAGCTAAAACACACAACACAATTATGTTAGTTGGTAAAAACGAATCTGTACCATAACTGTAGCGCTTTAGCTCTTGCTCCATACTAATTTTTGCGCGCTCAGCTTTACTGGGTAATACAAACTCATGAAAAGGGTCAGTAGGCTTTGCTTCTGTTCGGGCAAGTTGAGCATTTTTTTGCTGCCATAACATATCAAACTGCTGAAACTGAACTTGCTTATTTTCAAAGCACGACTCTAGATTTTGCAGCTGTAATGAGCGAGCAGCGCAACGTGGCGGCATAACATAAAAGCGCTCCCATGCAGCTTGTTTGCTAATGTAGGCTTGCTCAGTTAATGGCTCTGCCAAAGTGTTTTCAAGCTCATTAATGTCAGGGTTATACAAAGACGATTTAAGCTCTGCTATTTGCTCTTCACTAAAGCATGTTTCAGATATTCGTGCCGACAAGCTTTGAATGCGTTGTTTATAAGCTTCAATTTTGTCGAGAAGATTGGTTTTGCGCAGGGCTATTTGTAACTCTACACGTTCTGCTTGCATAGATTGGCAAGCTTCTGAAGGAGTTGATTGCTGCGCACAGACAAAACTAGGCAACAACAACGCTGTTGTCATTAAAATCCGTTTAATCATTAATTTACGTCACTGTAAAAGTTAGGGGTACAGATTAGCAGTTTCTAATAAAACTGCAAGAAATCTGCGCTAAACCCACCTAAAAGACTGATAAATTACCAGTGCAAGCTTTTACATATCCCACGAGCAATACTTATTAAAAGTCTTCAGATTGATTATTTCCACTATCAAACTGCTGATCATCCATAGCAAACTGCTCAAGCAACCAAGCTTTAAACAGCCGTACTTTTTGCCATTTAAAATGATCGGGCGGCGCAGCAAGGTAATACTTAAATTGGCATTGATATTCAAAGTTTGGATAAATCTCTAGCTGACCAAGTTGAAGTTGAGTTTCGATTAAGCGCCGTCTTACCAATGCAATACCTTGCCCTGCTAACGTGGCTTGAATAACCAATGCTGCATTATCGATTTCAAGTGCGGGGAGCGCATCTGGACTGACAGCTAGTTGCTGAGCCAAAGTTAACCAGCCTCTCTCTGCATCTGGGCACACATCTTTAATTAATTTTTGTGCCAGAACCTGTGGTTTTAGGGGCTTATGAACATCAATGGCACCAGGTTTATAAGCCAAAAATAGGCTGTCGTCACTGATAAGCTCACTATGCAAACCCGGGTAACTACCTTGCCCAAATCGAATACCTAAATCGACCTGTCCAGATGAAAAGTCAGCAAGTTGGTCACTAGGCTCTATACGCACTTTGATATTGGGGTATTTGTTTTGAAAATCGCTAATACGACCAAGTAACCAGCCACTGGCGAAAGAAGGTAACACAGTTAAGTTTAACGTATTTGGGTGGCTATCTTGACTAACAGCCTGTACACCAGCCTGCAAATGACTAAAGCCTTTAAGTACATGGGGTAAAAGTTGTTCGCCTTGGCGAGTTAGTTCTACATAGCGGGTATGACGAGTAAATAAACTGCAATCAAGCTGTTGTTCTAACAGGCGAATTTGTTGACTAACCGCAGCTTGGCTAACAAATAATTGCTCTGCCGCGAGCTTAAAACTACCTAACTCTGCCGCGTGCTTAAAGTACCAAAGGCTTTTTAATGGAGGTAACTGCATACGCATTCATGATTAATAAAAACTTAAGCATAGGTAATTTTTAATCGTTTGTCAGTAGTCGTAACACAAGTAATACTCATACAGCCAACCGCAACAAGACAAGGACAACCACCATGAAATACTTAATTATTTTATTACTTTTGTGTGCCTCAAGCTTTAGTTATGCCAATCAACCGGTAATAACGCAGCTTGATACCGATGAAGGCTACCCTTATAAAAACTTAATTCAAAAAGTAGAACGAGTAGAAATTCGTTATGTAGAAAACACAAATTCGGTGACCTGCAAAGTCAATGTGCAAACTCTGCACAACCAATACATGGGCAAAGAGCATACTGTCTCAGCCAAGCTGTTTGCAAAACGCCCAATGGCCGCTTGTTTAACCCGAAAAAAAGCCAAGCAAATTCTCTATATGCTGTAACCCTTTCAACCTTGTTAAACTAGGCTACGAATGCAGTACTTCCCCAGTAGCCTAGTTTTTTCTGTATGTATGAAACGTGTTTCGTGCGTTTAAATGAAGAAACGAGCGGTTTGCTAGATCTTTTTTCGAACCACAGAGGACATAGAGAGCATAGAGGAAGACAAGAAGTTATCTATAGCGCAGCGCCTCATAACCTCTTTGTGCATTAAGTTTCTCTGCACAGCGCGAAGCGCCTCGGTGCCCTCCGTGGTTCCAATACTTTTATTCACAAAGAGAAGTGAATGAGAAGACAATGAGGATTTTTCGTGTTTACTGTCCTTATGTTTTCATAGACTTACTAGATCTTTTTCTAACCACAGAGGACACAGAGAGCACAGAGGAAGATAAGAAGATATTAAAGTATACTGCTCTAAAGCGTAGCGCCTCATAATCTCTTTGTGCATTAAGTTTCTCTGTGTAGCGCGAAGCGCCTCGGTGCCCTCTGTGGTTCAAATATCTTTATTCACAAAGAGAAGTGAATGAGAAGACAATGAGATACTAATTAAGCCAATTAGTTAATTCCCCCTAAAGCGCAGCGCCTCATAATCTCTTTGTGCATTAAGTTTCTCTGTGTAGCGCGCAGCGCCTCGGTGCCCTCTGTGGTTCAAATACCTTTATTCACAAAGAGAAGTGAATGAGAAGACAATGAGATACTAAATTAAGCCAATTAGTTAATTACCTCTAAAGCGCAGCGCCTCTTATCCTCTTTGTGAATATTAAATCTAAAACTCCTCCACCACCTCTACCTCAACCGGCTCCGCCAACGCATTTTCATAAAACGCGAACACTGCTTGGGTATAGGGCTTAGCATAATGCTCATCAAGAGCGGCTTGCGATTCAAACTGCTCAACTAAAAACAAACAACGCTGCTCTTTGCTCGCATACAGCTCAAAACGATTACAACCTGGCTCTGAACGAGTGGCTGCTAAAATGCCCTGTAAACGCCCTTTACAGTCGTCAAATAATGCCGCCTTTGGGATAATTTTTGCCACGATATTAATCATACTGACTCCTTACTATATAACTTTAAAACCAATGCCCGAATTGGCGGGGCAACCGTAAAAGCCACCACAAATGCAGCAGGCCACGCATTGACAAACGCCTTCATCCAACTTAGAAAAAATGTATCGCTCAGCCCTAAGTTGACATAAGTGACCCATGCCGAAAGTAAAAACGACATTAAAAACGAAAATGCCGCAGTAAAAGTAAAATGAATTTTCATATGTCCTCCTTGGCGTTACTATATTTATACAACGCAAGTGGCAACAGTCACGAAAATGCAAACTAAGATTGAGGGAGTCGTATGCTGGATGATCTGCATTTATTTATTGAAATAGCGCGCCGTAAAAGCATGAGCCAAACAGCAAAAGATCTAGGACTGAATCTATCAACCCTATCAAGGCGCATTCAGGCGTTAGAAGAAAAGCTCGCCGAACCATTACTGCAACGCACAGCTCGAGGCATTGTGTTAACCGCCAAAGGCGAATCACTGTATAACGAGTTAGGCGAGCAAGTGCTTGCTCTTAACAGCCAGCTTGAGCAATTAAATGACTCGCCCGCCGCAAAAGAGTTTTACCTGTTGTGCCCACAAAACATCATTGCAGGCCCACTGATGGGTGCAGTTAATCAGTTTGCAATGGCAAACCCTGCGTTAAATCTCCACATTTACCCAAGTAATGCCAACAGCCAACTAAGCCAAAAACGTTTTGACTTAGCCATTCGCATTGGCGAACAACAAGACTCAAGCTATTTTCAAAAGCGCCTAGGCATGATCGCAATAAAGCTAATTACAAAGAAAGATGCCCCAACATCAAGGTTGATACTGCCCTATTCAGAGTCACAACTACCCAGCGGTTTACTTAACAAATTAAAAACCGAGTATGAACACATAAGCTTTTGTTTTGATATTACAATCGCCAGAAAAATGGTTGAAGCAGGCTATGGCATTGGCTTGCTACCCATGAGTGAAATTTGCTGTATAGACGACACCAGCAACTTTAGTTATATCGACTCCCCCCATAATATTCCCGCAAGGCCAATTTACGCCCTCTGGCCACATTCACGCACGCCATCAGCGAATGCCCAGTTGTTGATTGAACAACTCCAAACCAGTATTGCAGACTCCCCAAGCTTGCAAGGAGAGGTGTTGAAACTGTAGTTGCGCGTTGCGAGGCATTGTAGGTCGGGCTTTAGCCTGTATAACAACTCAATCTTTAAACCAACCATAAAGACCAAACACAAACAACATAGCCGCTAAGCCTACCAAGGCTAATTGCCAAATTTTAAGGTCACTCAACTTATTAGATTGCTGACTAACACTCTCATTTAAAGGTGCCGTAACGTGTTTAACGGGTGCTTCGATTATCGGGCTTTTTATCACGTCTTGGTTTGTGGCTTTATTTGTATTTATTTCTGTAATCGTCGGCTTTACTGTAATAACAACATCTTTATTGTCTGCTTTTGCTTTACCGCTCCAAGCCGATTCAAATAGCGCCTTTTGCTCAGCTTTATTTTCGCTACACCATACAAAATCAGCCTGCTGAATATCCTTCGCTCTACAGCGATCAGGTAATTGATAAAATTGCCCCCAAGCATGGCGTTTTTTATCGTCATTATATGAATTTGAATACACCGTAGAGTTATGTACTTTGGTGTTTAAAAGTGAGGTAGGGTTTGAGCGATACGTATAATTACCGCCATTACCAGAGCTTCTTTTTGGGTGTTTGCAGTGTCTCGCAAGCAGCGTAAAAAGCTCATCTAAACGCTGATTCCAACGTTCACCTTGCCTTGCCGTGTAGCTACGATTCATTCTTTTACGAATACCCTCGCGCTCAGCCTCAATACTATCGCAGCGACTTTTTGAATATTGCTCATCAGCAACTGTGTTGAAACTCGCAATCAAAGTAGCGAGTAATAAAATCCATTTATTCATAACATTACATCTGTGTAATTTGGTAGGCCATATTGTACCAAATTTAGGGTGTGGAAAAAGTGGCCTATTAACTATTTATTTAGTTATGTCGCGTTGTTGCGGTAATCAAAGAGAAATAAACACAAAGCTATGAAATGCATTTAATTTCATTACCTAAAATCCATCATTAAGTTTAATATTTAAATTTTGCATTTCGGTGGTACCCTATACGAATACATGACAGAACGGACTTCTCATGATTTTAAAAGATAAAGCACCTTCAACTTCACAATCACTCAAGATTAAAGCCGGGGACAAGCAAGAGCTAGATGTAGCATTTTATTTGCGCCGAGCATTTAAAGATCATCCACAAGTATTCGTATTCAATGATGTTAAATTTAAGCACAATAACGAATCAGCTCAGATTGACCACTTAATTGTTTATACATATGGGTTTATTTTAATCGAATCAAAAAGCATAACGGGCGAAGTTGCCATAAATGAGCATCAAGAATGGAGCCGTAGTTATCGAGGAAAATGGCAAGGTATGCCATCACCAATAAAGCAAGTTGAACTCCAACAAGCCTTATTAAAGAGTTTAGTGACGAGTAACGCAGAGCAGTTACTTCCCAAAATGTTTGGCAAAATACAGCAAAATTTTGGTGGTCGTGAATGGCATAGTCTCTGTGCAATATCGAGTAATGCCATAATCAATCGAGATTGCATGCCTAAATCGCTTGAAGATAGATTAGTTAAGTCAGAGTTTATAGCTGATAAGCTTTTAGAAATAATGAAGTTGCCAGCATCACCCCCTAACACACTACACTTTTTTTCAACTAACGTGCGCCCATGGTTTAATGAGGAAAGCCTATCTAAGATTTGTCAGTTTCTTTTAGCTCAAAATATTAAATCAACCGAGCAACCAGTAAACGACGAGTCACCAGTAACCCTTAATGAACCCGAATCAATTTACAAAAGTGAAGTTAAAGAAGAGGTTTTATTAAGTGCTGAGGAACCTAAAGTCATACACTTAAAGTGTAAAAATTGTAGTAATAAACACACTCTTGAAGCCCGTTCAGGACGATATGGGTACTATGTCAATTGCTCAAACTGTAATACAAATACTCCGATGAAAGCACCATGTATAAAATGTACGGTTCAAAATACGAAAGTTAGTAAGCGTAAAGATACTTACTCATTGATTTGTAATGGTTGTGGTAATAAAGCTCTAATAAAATTTGATAATAATGTCGCGTTGGCGACGGCAACCAAAGAGAAGTAAACGCCGACTTCTCTTTTGAATCTCTCGGCGCCCCGAGGTTCTCACTGTTCCCTCAGCTTGAATTAATTAAATTTCGGGTGTGAACACGGGGAAAACCTCAGCACTGGCCTGCAACTGAACAATGAGTTATTGCTTGATTTCATTTAAAAAAGGTATATGGAACTTAAATCTAAGCTCATTAAGAATCATATTTGTACTTTGTCTGCGCGACTAAATCTAACGCGTGGACATTTTTACTCCCCGCCAACTCAAACCTATCTTTTGCAAGCCAGAGTTTGGCGCCATTGCTGCTAGCAACTTGGTATGCCCAGTTGCTTACAGCGAGGGATTTGTCTACATCACAATGAAAATAGCGAGTTAGTTCATCAGTGAGTAGCTGGCTGTGACGATCTAGGTTTTGATCTTGCCAACGTTCACGGTGCAGCTGGGCTGCTAAAAAGTCGCTTTTGCTGTTATTACAACTTCTATGGGCAGCAACAAAATTATGACCTAAATCGTTAGCGTAGCGGGCAAATGGAATAAAGTGATCAACTTCTATCGCGCTAGTGAGTGGCTTTTGACAATAAAAGCACTGGCCTTTTTGTATTTCGACTAAAACTGGTTTTGCTTTGTTAAGTGCTGCGCGGTCGAAACCAAATAAAAAGTCATGCAGTTGGCTTTGCGGGCCAATAAGTGCTTGATTGTGCTTAATGCTTTGAATCTTTTGTAGCCATGCATTTTTAGCTAAATAGACAACTAAATCGTAAAAGCGTCTAAAACAAGCGGCTATGCCTGCGTTTAGAGTGATATAGCTTTTTCCTTTTGTGTGCGGATATAAAAAGCATTCTTCTTGTTTGGCGAGAATTTGTAAGCGCCACAACGGGCCTGTTTTTAAAGTGTCTAAAGCTGCTTTGTAAGTAGTGTGCCAGTAAGGGCTTAATTTAAGCTGGCGCAAGCTACGAATATTGTTTTGCTGGCACTCATATAGCACCGCAATTACTTTTGATTGCGCCCCCGAATTTTGTTTTAGTAAAGCACTTTCACCACTGTGAGCAGAAGAAAATGGCACTGCATGGTGCCAATAAAGCTCTATTAACTTTTCAGCAAGCTTAGCAAGATCAATGTTTAACTCGCTAGCTTCATACATCATTGGCTGCTCAACACAAACATCAGCTAACGCATGCAATAGTGCAAACTTATAGGTAGCACTAAAGTCGCCTTCCATCAGCATGCGCTGAATGTATGCAATAAAATCGAGTTGCTGCTGCATGGCCATCATCAATCAAGCCTTGTATGTACTTTTGAATAGTGCATTAAAGTTCATGAACTGTTCCCTGTTTACGCCGATTTATTTGCCATTTATGCTCATAACGCATTGTTGTGGCTTGAATATTGGCTATTTAGTTTAGGAACAATCTAGCATGAAAAGCTATTGCAAATATAGGATTTTAGGTAGAGTCACTCTTTAAAACCCATACAATATTGGGAGAATTGCGGTATAACCTGCTATACCGCATTAAACTACTATATCGTTCTTCTATGCAGAATGGCGTTTAGCCATGTTTCTGTGGCGCGCTCTGGGCGTTGATCGGCGCTTTGCCATGACTTGAGAATAAACAGGTCGGTGTTTTTAATAATGCTCTCAAGGGCTTGTTCGTTTAGGTCGGTAAATTCACGGCCGTTGTGTTCGCGCTCGCCGTCGCCGTATTTAAACGATACATACACGATGCCTTGTGGCTTTAATGCACGTGCAAGGTTGTTGAATGCGTCGGTTAAGTCGTTTTTTGCTACGTGAATAAGGCTTGCGCAGCACCAAATGCCGTCGTATTTGGCAACGTCGTTTAGCTCTTGAAAACTGCTTACTGCAACGTCTTGGTTTAAGTATTCTGACGCCAGCTTTGCCATAGCTGGGCTGATATCGAATGCATCTACGCTATAACCACGCTCTTTAAAGATGAAAGCATCGCGGCCAGAGCCACAACCGGCATCAAGTAAAGCGCCTTTTTTTGGGATCAGCGGTAAGAATTCGTCGTAAAGTTCATTGAGGTCTACATCGAGTGTGGCATCTACAAATGCTTGTGCATTTTGGTTGTAGTATTCGACGGTTTTGGATGCCATTTTACTTCCTTTATATTGGCAAGATTGCTTGGCGCTAAAATATCATTAAAGCTAAGTACTAAAAAGATATCAAATTGATTTTAAGTATTTTTAACGGGAAATTTTTATATATTCAAGCGTAAGTAACGAAGCGCTGTATAGAAGAAATAATACTCACAAAGAGGATAAGAGACGCTGCGCTTTAGAGAAGTAAGTTTTTATACCTCATTGTTTTCTCATTCACTTCTCATTGTGCAAAAAATATTTGAACCACAGAGGACACAGAGGCGCTTCGCGCTGCACAGAGAAGAACCACTCTCACAAAGAGATTATGAGACGCTTCGCTTTAGAGAAAGTACACTTTAATATCTTCTTATCTTCCTCTGTGCTCTCTGTGTCCTCTGTGGTTAGAAAAAGGTCTAGTAGGTCTATGAAAACATACGGACAGTAAATACGATAAATCCTCACTGTCTTCTCATTCACTCCTCTTTGTGCGAAAAATATTTGAACCACAGAAGCACCGAGGGGCACTGCGCTACACAGAGAAAAACTTCAGTTACGCATTTTCCCTATAGTTTTATACTTTTAACTCAACAACATTGCACAATTGGCAATTTACTAGCACTATTATGTATTAAGAAGACTTTAGTCTGAGGTAAGCATGCACGACAAGCAAACTCATTGCCAGCCTACTGGTTGCAATAACTGTAAAGACAATTTAGAACTTGGCTTTGATTTTACAATGGCTTTTCAGCCAATTATTGATTGCACCGATAAACACATTTTTGGCTATGAGGCTTTGGTTAGAGGGCCTAATAATGAGTCGGCTTATTCTGTTATCTCACAAGTTAACGATGAGAACCGCTATACCTTCGACCAGCTTTGTCGCATTAAAGCGATTTCGCTTGCAGCTAAGCTGAAGCTTGATTCGATTTTGAGTATTAACTTTTTACCTAACGCGATTTACAAGCCTGAGCGCTGTATTAGAACAACCCTTGAAGCTGCTAAACAATATGGCTTTCCGGTAGAACAAATTATGTTTGAGTTTACCGAGGTTGAGCAAGTTGAAGACAGTTCACACATCAAACGCGTGATCGAATATTATCAATCTCTGGGATTTATTACCGCAACCGACGACTTTGGTTCTGGGTATTCGGGTTTAAACTTATTGGCTGATTTTCAGAGCAATATTATTAAACTGGATATGGAATTAATTCGTGATATTCACCTTAATAAAGCGCGCCAAGTTATTGTTAATCATTGTATTGCTATGTTTGAAGAACTCAACATAACCGCCCTTGCCGAGGGGATTGAAACAGTTGAAGAATATCAATGGTTGCGCCAAGCCGGCGTAAGTTTAATGCAAGGGTATTTCTTCGCCCGCCCGGGGTTTGAGAGCTTGCCAGAAGTTGATTTTAGTAAGTTTGAGTAAGTAAGCACAACGAGAATCGAGTTGCGACAAAGCAAGAGCTTTCAGACGCGTGAAACAAGTTTCACGCCTACATGTAGCAGCGGGTTTATCCCGCGTCATTAGGCGCTAGGTGCTAGGCTCTAGGACGCGATGTAAAATCGCTGCTACCTCGAATCTCGTAACTTTACTCTTTCCCCTTGTAACTTGAAACTCGCAACTTTATCCACTTTTAGTCCCTTTTTTAGTGAAAATAGCAACTTATTCGTTGATGTAGTTACAAATTATCTGTAACTTGTGTCGCCCATTTCGCTACGCACGACTATAATATTAAGTGAAATCAACATTTCCATACTAAATACTAGGGATACACAATGAAAAAACTTCCTATTGCATTGGCTCTATGTGCTGCTTTTGTGTCTGCAAACACAATGGCAGAAGTTCGCATAAACGGCTTCGCTTCAATTGTCGGCGGTAAAGCCCTTGACGACAACGCAACCCTCTATGGTTACGATGATGATATTTCGTTTAAAAACGAAAGTATGTTCGCATTACAGCTCTCCGCTGACTTACAAGAAAAGCTAAGCGCTACAGCACAAATTGTGGCTCGTGGCAGTGATGATTTTGATGCTGAGTTTGAATGGGCTTATTTAACCTATGAGTTTACTGATGAGCTACAAGTCAGTGCGGGTAAATTACGCGTTCCTTTTTATCGCTATTCAGACTTTTTAGATGTTGGTTACACTTACCGTTGGGTTCGTCCGCCACAGTCTGTTTATAACTTACCATTTTCAACGTATGAAGGTATTAGCCTTTTACACAATACGCAATTAGGCGATTGGGACTCAACAGTCCAAGTTATCTACGGTAGCTTCGATGGCAATATTGCAGTGGTATCTGTTAATGGCGATACAGAACTTAACGATATTGCAGGTATTAACTGGACGATGAGCTATGACTGGTTCAGCGCCCGTGCTGCATATTTTGTAGCAGATACAAGCATTGCCATTGAAAACGACACTGACGCGGGTATTGCGCTTAATGGCCTAGAGCAAACACTGAGAGCCGCAGGTTTTGTTGATCAAGCAGATGATATTGCTGTAGACGAAGATGATGGCTCTTTCTTCGCAGTGGGCTTTTCGATTGATTACAACAACATTTTGTTTGACGCTGAATACACTGAGTTTGAAGTAGAAAACAGCGCTCTTGCTAAACAAACTCAATACTATACATCTGTTGGTTACCGTATGGATGAGTGGATTGTGCACTTAACTTACGAAAATAACGACGACAAACACGATAGCAACCGCTATAACGCACTACCTACAGTACCTGCTTTAAATGCCGGTATTAATCAGGTTCTTGAGGGCGTAAAAGCGAAAAGCAATGTGTATACCATTGGTACTCGTTATGACTTCCACCCATCAGCCGCTTTAAAAGTGGATTTCAGTCGCTTTAAAGATGACATTTCAGATACAGAAACCGACGTTGTTGCTGTTGCTGTTGATTTAGTTTTTTAATTGGAGTTCATGATGAAAAAATTATTAATCGCTACAGCGGTCACCTTATGTTCGCACGCAGCTTTTGCTGACGTTGCTGTAATTGTGAACCCTGCAAATGGCAATGCTATTGATGAAGGTACAATCAAAAAGATTTACCTCGGTAAAGCAAAATCGTTTGATGATGGCACGAAAGTAAACCCGGTAAACCAAGACGGCAACAGCGTAAGCGATGAGTTTAACGATAAGGTGGTTGGCAAGTCGAGCAGCCAGCTAAACGCTTATTGGTCAAAACTGGTATTTACAGGCAAAGGCACTCCACCTGAAAAACTTGGCAACGATCAAGCTGTTATTGACTTTGTTGCTACCAACAGTGACGCCATTGGTTATATTGATGCTGCAAAAGTCACAGACAAAGTAAAAGTGGTTGGTACTTTTTAAGTACCAACTCCTGATAATAAAAAACCAGGCATTGCCTGGTTTTTTATTCGCTTAAATTACTCGACTTTAAATTTTGCAGTGGCGTCGAGTAATGAATCAGATAAGTAATGAAGGTTCTTCGCGACATCACGCACCGCCGACAATGAGTCCATCGTTTCTTCAAATGACATATGCATGTTCGACACATTTTCGACTACCATGCTCGCAACCGATGTTTGCTCTTCAGTTGCTGCTGCAATTTGTGAGTTCATACCGTTAATTTCTAAGATCTGTTCAGAGATCTTATCAATAGACTGCCCAGTACTTTCAGCAGCCTCTGCATTATTTGTAGCCATGTCTCGTGCTGAATTCATCGCATTTACAGCATCACTTGCCGCAGTTGTTAAGGTAGAAAGTAGCTCTCTGATCTCGTTTGTTGAATGCGATGTTCTAGAAGCCAGTTCACGCACTTCATCTGCAACAACCGCAAAGCCCCGTCCTTGTTCACCTGCACGCGCGGCTTCAATAGCCGCGTTTAGCGCTAGTAAATTAGTTTGTTCGGCAATTGAGGTGATCACATTTAAGATTTGCGTCACATTTTTGGTGTCATTAGCTAGTTGATTAATCGTTGATGAAGCTTGATTTATTTCTTCACTCAATGTGCGAGATTCGGTTACAGAGCGCTGTATTTGCGTTTTACTCTGCTCAACCTCTCGCTCGGCTGTTTGCGCAGCTTGTGATGCGTTTGCCGCCGAATGAGAGATATCAGCAACACTTTGACGCATTTCTTCCATCGACTGCTTAACAATATCAGCATCTGATGTTTGTTTAGTTGTCGCGCGTTCAGCTCGCTCCATACCTTGCACTAGTCGCGTTGAGTTCTCCATTAATGGTTCACAAACAGCTATTACTTCAAGTACCGCAGCTTTTAACAGTTGAATAAACGCGTTGAAGTTAATCGATACCTGACCAATCTCATCTTTTGCATGTACTTCAAGTTGCGTGCTTAACGACCCTTTACCATCTGCTAATAGACGTAAGTTATTTGCTGCAGCACTTGCTGATGAGCCAATTCCACGAGCAATCCAAATAGAGGTAACAATTAGTAAGATCAGCGATACAACAGACACTACAAGCATTAAATTAAGTGCGTTATCTGAACGAGCTTTAGTTGCTTGAACCAGTTCAAAAAAACGATCATCTGCGCGAGTTTGTGCTTGTTTAAAGCCTGCTAGTACAGCCTCATATTGCTGTGTTTTTTGCTGTGCTTGCTGCTGAATTTTACTGAAATCGGCAGTACCATCGATCATTGAGGTTGCAATGCTCGACGAGGTTTGTGCGTAAAGCTCTAATTGTTTTTTGGTATCGGCATGCACATAGCTGTCGTTAATGCTGATGATATTTTGTAGATTTTCATTAATCGTTTTATACGTTTGCGCAGCACTATCAACTAAGTCTGATTCACCAAACGTGACCGCTTGAGTGTATAACTCATCTAGTTTTTCAAGTAGCGCAACGTTTGCTGATGTAAGTTTAACTACCTGATATGACGATTTCTCTAGCTCGTCGAGCGAGATTTTGTTGTCATTCATCGCTATAAAATTAGTTACTACTATGATCACGAATGCCGTTATAGCAATGCATGTTATGGCGTGTATTTTTTTTGTAATGCTCAAGTTATTGAAAGAAATACCTGCAGACATTGAATCCACCTCTACTGTCATATTACTTAGTATTATCGCCCGATTTCCCTAAAGTATTAACTATATTTATATATTTTCAGGTTTTTTTTCATATTTGTTTCATTTGTAGGAGGTCTTGTAGGAGGTACTTCAGTGCCGAACCAAAAATAAATAAGAGCTTTAAGCCTTCAGCTCTTAGACGCGCGAAACAAGTTTCACGCCTACGAATGAAACATAGGTGCTAGGTTTTGGACGCTAGGTTCTAGGCGCTGGGACGCGATGTGAAATCGCTACTACCTCGCATCTCTTATCTAGCAACTTTCCCCTTTACTCTTTCCCCTCGTAACTTAAGACACTTCCCGGCTAAAGCCAGTCCTAAGGGCTTAATTGTCGTAACTTTACTCTTTCCCCTTGAAACTTTCTTCTTTTTAATAGCGTTCTTTGGGGCTGATCTGTATAATCCGCGGCCTATTATTTACCCTATTGCTTGTTTATTTTCGCAGTTGCTGCGCCCATAACCCTGTCAGTATTTTTCTAGGAACAATTCGTTGATTTCAACCGCAAATATCACCATGCAATTTGGTGCAGAGCCCCTTTTTGAGAACATTTCAGCTAAGTTTGGTAACGGTAATCGCTACGGTTTAATTGGCGCAAATGGCTGCGGCAAATCAACCTTTATGAAAATTTTAAGCGGTGCGCTTGTTCCAACCTCTGGCAATGTGTCAATTGCTCCGGGTTTAAAGCTAGGTACGCTAAGTCAAGACCAGTTTGCGTTTGAGCAATACACAGTGGTTGATGCAGTGATCATGGGTGACGCAGAACTTTGGAAAGTTAAACAAGAACGCGACCGTATCTATTCACTACCAGAAATGAGTGAAGAAGACGGTATGAAAGTAGCTGAGCTTGAAAGCATTTTTGCTGAAATGGATGGCTACACAGCAGAAAGCCGTGCAGAAGAAATTTTGCTCCAAGCGGGCATAGAACAAGAGTTTCATTATGGTTTAATGGCAAACGTTGCGCCGGGTTGGAAACTACGTGTGTTATTAGCACAGGCACTGTTTGCAAACCCTGATATTTTGCTACTTGATGAACCAACCAATAACCTCGACATTCATACCATTACTTGGCTAGCTAACGAGCTTAACCAGCGTAAGTGTACGATGATTATCATCTCGCACGACCGTCACTTCTTAAACTCGGTATGTACTCACATGGCCGATATCGACTACGGTGAGCTTAGAATTTACCCTGGTAACTACGAAAAGTGGATCGAAGCTTCAAGCTTGCAGCGTGAACAACTGCTTGCTGAAAACGCAAAGAAGAGCGCTGAAATAGACGAACTACAAGAGTTCGTAAACCGCTTTGGTGCTAATGCATCAAAAGCAAAACTAGCTAGCTCTCGTGCTAAGCGCATGGATAAAATTAAACTTGATGAAGTAAAAGCATCAAGTCGTATTAGTCCATCACTACGTTTTGATGAAGGCAAAAAGATGTATCGCCAAGCTTTAGAGCTAACTAAATTAGGTCATGGCTTTGATGGTGAAACCCTGTTCAGTGGTGGTGAGTTATTACTTGAAGCTGGCGCTAAGCTTGCGGTTATTGGTGAAAACGGTGTTGGTAAAACCACCCTACTTCGTTGCCTAGTGAATGAATTACAAAGCAACGAAGGCATAGTTAAGTGGTCTGAAAATGCCAGCATTGGTTATTGTCCGCAAGACAGCAGCAAAGACTTTGATAACGACTTAACCCTATTCGATTGGATGTCGCAGTGGCGCACAGCTAAGCACAACGATTTAATGGTACGCGCTATGTTAGGCCGTTTACTATTTACCGCAGATGACGCTAACAAAAAAGCGCGTAACTGCTCGGGTGGTGAAAAGAACCGTCTATTGTTTGGTAAGTTAATGATGCAAGACATCAATGTGCTAATTATGGACGAGCCAACCAACCACATGGATATGGAAGCCATTGAAGCACTCAATAACGCATTAAAAGATTACCAAGGCACACTGATTTTTGTAAGCCACGACCGTGAGTTTGTTTCATCATTAGCGACTCGTATCATCGATATTAAAGACCAACAACTTATCGATTTTCAGGGCACGTTTGACGAATATATGGACCATGTTGCGCAACAAGCGCAATAACCCCTTCTTCGAAAAGGTGAGCAAGTTAGCTCACCTTTTTTGTTTACGTTCAGTTACATATTCACTTTACTGAATTACCCATTTTAGGTAACTTAAATTTCTTTGACTTCAATAGAACAATAAATTTAAGGGACCTAAATGAAAAAGCTCCTCAGCGTATCGGCACTGACTCTGGCTCTAACAGCCTGTGGTGGCGGTTCATCAACAGATAAAACGCCTGATGTAAAAGTAGAGCAAAATACTGCACCGACGCTTTCTGGCTCGCTCACTCTCTCTACTAAAGCACTTGAATCAGCTAATTTAGTTGTTGATTTAAAAGATGAGCAAAACGACAGTGTTACTACAACGATTATTGATAAGCCAGAGTGGCTAAATGTAACCACCAGCAGTAATCAAGTAACTTTTAGTGCACAGCCAAGCCTATTCGAAGTAGCTAACCATGCTTTTACTGTGGAAGTCTCTGATGGTAAAGCAAGTAACCAATATACCCTAACCGTTAATGTTGCCGAAAACCGTGCAGCATGGCAACCGATTGAGCTTAGCAATAGCGAAGTAATGGGTAACTGGCAATCAAGCGATGGTAGCGTAAAGCTGGCATTTGCTACTGAAGATGCCGGGGTGATTGCTCAAAATGGTGAGTTAAGCCGTTTTGATTGGTCGAATCCTGATGTGATTGCATTAAATACCCAAGCGATTGATTGCTTGCATGAGTGTAATCAACAAGCTCTTCTTGAAATGGAAGTGTTGGCTAAGCGCGATGATGCTATTCGTGTTGAGCTTTTTAATGTTTCAACCGATAAAGGCGAAGTAGTTACCCTTTATAAATCAAATACAGAGCTTAGCTCTGCGTATTATGCTGATATGGATCACACTACTTTTCACACGGTGAATCATTTAAATACCGAAGGTGAAGAGAGCTATTTTGAAGTATCGATAGCAAGCTATATTCCGACGGCTTCAGGCAGTACCACATCATTCCCTTATGCAGAGTTTTCGGCGACCTTACAAGGTAAAACGTTAACGATTAATGGCGACAAATTTCTTACGAACACCTATGCAAATCAGCTAAATAAAGAAGGCTACGAGGTGAATGTAGAGTTTGACCTTAACCTCGTTAATGCCGAAGTGGTTGCGCAGTTCGATGATTTTGCGGTGCTAAAACTACAACATGTTCTTAGCTATCATGATGAAGCTGACGCTGCGAATATTGTTGAGTCAGAAGAGCTAACTGAAGCTATGAAGGTGCAAACATCGGTTGTTGCATTACAAAAACTGACATCTATTGCGGTTCCTGATCTTAAAGTGGGTAAAACGTATACTGGTCGCTTAAATAATAAAAATTCAGATACAGGCGAAGGATTAACGATTCGTTATTTACCAACATTTTTCACCATCACAGCAGCCAACACTGCAACGGTAACATTCAATACGCCAAGAAGTACTGACTCGTTCAAGTGGCATTACAACTTAGACAATAATGGCGAAACCGTTAAGGTAACCGGCAATGGCCTAGATACCAGCTTACAATTTTTCACTCTGCCTGATGGTAAAACACTCATGGTGCGCGAGCGAAATAAAGAAGAGCGTCAGGCTCGCTTAGGGTATGAATTCATGGAAGTGATTGATGATTCAACCATCACTCTTGATGACTATAAGCACCTATTTAGCTACTTACGTCAAGGCTACACCAGCGGTAACCTGAAAACATACTGGTTTATAAATGATGATGGTAAAGGCAGCTTTTATTATACTGATCAATATGGCCTTGAAAACAGAGCTAACTTTACGCCAAATACCTATTGGCAATTTGAAGCTGATAACAGTATTAGTTTTGCAATGATGTCTCAGTGCCCAAGTGCAGTTGATTACTCTAGCTGTAAGGATGATGTGTTAGGCGATGATGAAAATTTATATGCTTCTTTAATTAATTTTAAAATTATTCATAAAGATGCAGATAAATTCATTTTCGACCGCCTGTTTTGGCAACGTATCTATAACTACAGCGATAAAGAAGTTGAAGAAAACATATACCAAAACAGTTATTGGTTAGGTATTGAGAAGTAAAAGCGCTTTCAGCTATCAGCCTTCAGCGGTCAGACGCGCGAAACAAGTTTCACGCCTACATGTAGCAGCGGGTTTATCCCGCGTCCTTGGCGCTAGGCTTTAGGTTCTAGGCGCTAGGACGCGATGTAAAATCGCTGCTACTTGTTCGGCGTTAAAACGCCTCCTACATCTCGCAACTTTCCCCTCGCATCTCGCATTTCGTAACTTTACTCTTTCCCCTCGTAACTTTACTCTTTCCCCTCGTAACTTTCCCCTTTCCCCTTGTAACTCGCTAACTTCTTTAAATAAAAAAGGCCACACAGTTCAGCTGTGTGGCCTTTGTACTTAACGGAATTTTAAATTAGATATCGAAGCGGTCGGCGTTCATTACTTTCACCCATGCGTCGACAAAGTCTTTTACAAAACGTTCGTTGTTATCGTCTTGTGCATAAAACTCTGCATATGAGCGAAGGATTGAGTTTGATCCAAATACTAAATCAACGCGCGTTGCTGTCCACTTAGTTACACCTGTACTGCGCTCAATGATGTCATAATAACCTTTCGCTATTGGCTTCCAAGTATAAGCCATGTCGGTTAGGTTCACGAAAAAGTCGGTACTTAATGTGCCTACGTTATCTGTAAATACACCGTGTAAAGTACCATTATGATTAGTACCTAGAACACGCATGCCACCGACAAGAGCGGTCATTTCTGGTGCTGTTAAGCCCATTAATTGCGAACGCTCTAACATTAGCTCCTCTGCTGATACCGTGTACTCTTCTTTGAGCCAATTACGGAAACCATCATGAATTGGCTCAAGTACGTCGAACGAGTCAGCATCTGTCATTTCGTCTGTGGCATCACCACGACCCGGCGAAAATGGCACGGTGACGTTAACGCCCGCCGCTTTTGCGGCTTGTTCAACCGCCGCTGACCCACCAAGTACAATTAAATCAGCTAGGCTTACTGGTTTACTTAAACCCGCTTGTACTGACTCAAGTGCGCTTAATACTTTAGCTAAACGCTTTGGTTCATTGCCCTGCCAATCTTTTTGCGGCGCGAGGCGAATACGTGCACCGTTTGCACCACCGCGATGGTCTGAGCCACGATAAGTACGGGCGCTATCCCATGCTGTTGCAATTAATTCTGCTTGGCTTACACCACAGTTAAGTAGCTTAGTTTTAAGTTCACTAATTTCGCTGTCTGATAAGGTGTAATCTACCGCTGGGATCGGATCTTGCCAGATCAGATCTTCGCTTGGTACATCAGCACCTAAATAACGTGATTTTGGACCTAAGTCACGGTGCGTTAGTTTAAACCAAGCACGTGCAAACACATCACTAAAGTATTCAAAATCATCGTTAAAACGCTCAATGATCTTACGATAAGTTGGGTCCATCTTCATTGCCATATCGGCATCGGTCATAATAGGATTTAGACGAATTGATGGATCTTCAACATCAACTGGTTTGTCTTCTTCTTTAATGTCAATTGGCTCCCACTGCCACGCACCCGCAGGGCTTTTCTTAAGCTCCCAGTCGTAGTTAAGCAGCAAGTAGCAATAACCGTTATCCCATTTTGTTGGGTGAGTTGTCCACGCACCTTCAATACCTGAGGTCATGGTGTCGCGACCAATACCACGTGAATTATGGTTGTTCCAACCTAAACCCTGCTCAAACACATCGGCCGCTTCTGGTTCTGGACCAACGTTTTCTTCGCTACCATTACCATGGGTTTTACCCACAGTGTGACCGCCAACTGTCAGCGCAGCTGTTTCTTCGTCATCCATTGCCATGCGGGCAAATGTTTCGCGAACTTGCTCAGCAGTTTTAAGCGGGTCTGGGTTACCATTCACCCCTTCTGGATTAACATAAATTAAGCCCATTTGTACCGCTGCCAATGGATTTTCCATGGTATCTGGCTTGGCTACATTTGAATAACGCCCATCACTTGGTGCTAACCACTCTTTTTCAGCGCCCCAATAAACATCTTTTTCTGGGTGCCAAATATCTTCGCGGCCACCTGCAAAACCGAAGGTTTTTAAACCCATTGATTCGTAAGCCATATTACCAGCTAAAATAATTAAGTCGGCCCAAGAAAGTTTGTTACCGTATTTCTTTTTAATTGGCCAAAGTAATCGTCGAGCTTTATCTAGGTTAGCATTGTCTGGCCATGAGTTTAACGGTGCAAACCGTTGGTTACCTGTACCACCGCCACCACGGCCATCTTCTAAACGATATGAACCTGCTGAGTGCCACGCCATTCGGATCATCAAACCACCGTAATGACCCCAATCGGCTGGCCACCATTCTTGGCTTTCGGTCATCAGACTTTTTAAATCGGTTTTAACGGCTTCAAGGTCTAGTGATTTGAATGCTTCTGCGTAATTAAAGTCTTTGCCGTAAGGGTTCGTTTTGCTGTCGTGTTGATGAAGAATGTCGAAATTAAGTGCGTTTGGCCACCAGTCAGTGTTCGATTGAGCTGTGACAGTATTACTACCATGCATTACCGGGCACCCGCCCGTTTTTCCATTACTCATTGCGTGCTCCTAAAAAGCTAAAATATGACGAAACGCTAGAAATTACTTTTATCTCTTTCGTCATAAAGAGAGATTTTCTACTAGTTATGAATAACTAATAGCGAATAAGTTCCTGTTGTTTGAAACTATAGGAGTTGTATTTAAATAAAGCTAGATGCAAAAGATGGTTTTAAATCGATTGCACCGATAGGAAAATTTGATTTGATTCATTTTATCAAAGCGTCCATTTTATAAGGGTATTTTTTACAGCGAGTAGCCCTTATGAAAACAATTAATCCTGAAGTTGCTAGACAGCTAAGTATTAACTTTTTTATCGCCCATTTACCTATTTTGATGTTATCGGGATTTGTGGTGGCGTCGCTTGTGGGGCTAATTTTCAGAAGCTCTGCATTGTTTTGGATAGCACTATTAATTACGCCTTTCAGCATTAATTATTTA
>NZ_JAKEVN010000059.1:0-25206 GCF_022398505.1 Pseudoalteromonas sp. Isolate3
AAACAAAGATCGCTACCTAAAGCTTTAAATAAAGAAACTAAGCGTACCCTATGTTGTTTTTTAATATACAAAATAGGTCGCTTTTAACTGATGCAAACTTATTGATACGAAGAAACTGCTATAAAGCTTTACTGTTTTCATATCACTTCGATCATTTTACTAAGGTCATAGAGCTATAGATCAACTTATAAATACAAGGTTATGAATATAAATTGCATATTTGTTCACCAAAAAATGCTTAAATGCCATGTCATTGTTTATAAAAGCTGCATCTAACACATTTTTACTCATTCAAGTGTTGACACATTTACAACTCTATCTATAATAGCGCCCCACAACAACGCAGCAATGAGTTGTTTTAGATATGGGTCGTTAGCTCAGTTGGGAGAGCATCGCCCTTACAAGGCGAGGGTCACTGGTTCAAGTCCAGTACGACCCACCATTATTCACTAATGGTGTTCATATCTAAATTCTTAATGGGTCGTTAGCTCAGTTGGGAGAGCATCGCCCTTACAAGGCGAGGGTCACTGGTTCAAGTCCAGTACGACCCACCATTAAGAAATAGGGCTGCATGTAATATGGGTCGTTAGCTCAGTTGGGAGAGCATCGCCCTTACAAGGCGAGGGTCACTGGTTCAAGTCCAGTACGACCCACCATTATTCACTAATGGTTTTCATATTACAAAAAATCTAAATGGGTCGTTAGCTCAGTTGGGAGAGCATCGCCCTTACAAGGCGAGGGTCACTGGTTCAAGTCCAGTACGACCCACCATTAAACACATTTTAGTGGTGTTCTCATTTAGATTAATCTTCGCGGGTCGTTAGCTCAGTTGGGAGAGCATCGCCCTTACAAGGCGAGGGTCACTGGTTCAAGTCCAGTACGACCCACCATTTTCACCGATGGTAAGCGAAGAAAAAGATTATATGGGTCGTTAGCTCAGTTGGGAGAGCATCGCCCTTACAAGGCGAGGGTCACTGGTTCAAGTCCAGTACGACCCACCATTTAATCTTTAAGCCACTAGGCAATTTATATGTGGGTCGTTAGCTCAGTTGGGAGAGCATCGCCCTTACAAGGCGAGGGTCACTGGTTCAAGTCCAGTACGACCCACCACATATAAACACTTCATTAAATATATTTCCTTATTTACCCTTAGCTTTCAAAAGCATCGCCACCATTAACAAAACACAGGCTCGATGGTTCTAATCCAATACGACCCACCACATATAGACACTTCATTAAATATATTTCCTTATTTTACCCTTAGCTTCTAAAAGCATCGCCACCATTAACAAAACACAGGCTCGATGATTCAAGTCCAGTACGACCCACCACATATAGACACTTCATTAAATATATTTCCTTGTTTTACCCTTAGCTTTCAAAAGCATCGCCACCATTAACAAAACACAGGCTCGATGGTTCTAGTCCAGTACGACCCACCACATATAAACACTTCATTAAATATATTTCCTTATTTTACCCTTAGCTTTCAAAAGCATCGCCACCATTAACAAAACACAGGCTCGATGATTCAAGTCCAGTACGACCCACCACATATAGACACTTCATTAAATATATTTCCTTATTTTACCCTTAGCTTTCAAAAGCATCGCCACCATTAACAAAACACAGGCTCGATGGTTCTAGTCCAGTACGACCCACCACATATAAACCTCTAGTATCTAGTTCCTTTTATCTGACATTTGAGATTTAAACTCTAATACCAACCTCCCCCACTATTGATATAGCCTAAAAGTAAATTTTAAATCGCTGCAAAAGCTGTAATTTGCCTTGTCAGCAGCTAGACTGTTTATTATAGTCGTTGTTAATGTCACTTAGTCGCAAGTCCAATGCCTGCAAAGATTTTTTCGAAAGCCAAAATTTTAATAGTTGAAGAGCTGCCTCTTGCTCAAAGCTATATGAAACAATCCTTAGAAGGGTTGGGCTTTCGTCAATTGCGTTTTGCAGAGCATGCCATTGCAGCAAAAGAACAATGTCAAATTGAGCAATTTGACCTCATCGTTTGTTCATTTAACTTAAGTAAACATCAAGATGGCTATCAGCTTTATGAAGAGCTGAAAATGAAGCGCCTTATTAAAAACTCCACGGGCTTCATTTTTATCTCAGCTGAAACAAGTGGTTCTTTGGTTCACAGTGTGCTTGAGCTACAACCAGATGATTTTTTAGTTAAACCATTTACAATTTACGAATTAAAAAATCGTATAGAAAAAGTATTATTACGCAAGAACAACCTCCATCAAGTTTATCAGCTTATTGATGATGGTAACGATTCAAAAGCAATTAAACAAATTGATGCTTTGTTGCAAAATAAAGGCAATAGTTATAGCGCGATTCTATTGAGATTAAAAGGTGATGCCCTACTTCGCCTCAAACGCTTTGAAGATGCAAAAACATTCTTTAAATCAGTGCTCGATATTCAAAAATTCACATGGGCAAAAGTAGGTTTAGTAGAAGCACTCATTGCCAATAATGAACACACACTTGCACATCGTATGCTGAAGACAATGTTACAGCGCAGTGAAACTCGACTCGTTGCTCTTGATTTACTCGGTCGATTAGAAATAAAACTGCATAAGTTTGATGAGGCTCAGCAGTTTTTTAGTCAAGCTGTTGAAATTGCGCCACGTAATATTGACCGTCAAAAAACCTTGAGTCATGTATCGTTACTTAATCACGACTACGAAAAGAATTATCTAACTCAAAAAGACATTGCTAGTTACGCAAAGCACTCTATTCACGACAACCCTGATGTGTATTTAAATGCGGCTCGTGCCGGTATTGATTTTGCTTTAACTACAGATCAGACCGATCAAGTTAATCGTATTTCAAGACAGACAAACCAATACTTGAGTGATTTAAAAAAACAATTTCCTAATAGTAATAACCAAACACAGATTGACGTTCTCAATGCGCGTTTGCATTATTTAAAGGATGAACATCAAAAGGCTAAAGCACTTATCAATCAACTTGATGAAAGTGACACTCAAATTCGTTCAGTAGATGGTGCGCTCGATAAGGCGAAAGCGTTTCATGAGCTTGGTTTTCACCACAAAGCACAGATGCTATTTAACCAAATAATAACGCACTGTGAACGTCACCCATCAATAAGCGATCCGGTATATTTACGTTATATTCAACAGCAACAAACTGAGCGGCGTGATATTAAGTTAGGTCCAAAAGAGCTCAATAACCACGCTGTGACGCAGTTTAATAAAGGCCAGCTAAATACTGCACTTGAAGCATTCACACAGGCATTTAGAATAATGCCAAAAAATGCCAGCATCGCCTTAAATTTACTGCAGTGTTTATTCGATACAAATAACCAAGGCCAATCGTTTAATTTAACACTCGCGAAAAAATGTTTTGCCCTGTTAGATGCTCAAACATTAGAAGATGAACAAGTAACCCGTTTCGAAAAAATTAAAGCACAGGCTGCAAAATTAAAAATTAAACTTGCAGAGTAACTTCTTTATGGCGTTTCGTTTGTTAAAACTTAAAAATCTCCCCCTCAGCGTTGCGCTTTTGGTTTTTTGTCAATGTAGCTTTGCCTCTGCAACGTTACAACATTGGCAGCAAGCAACTATAAATTGGCGAAGTGAAGCGGGTAGCCATATAAATATCTTGGCTGACGAGCAACCCGCATTTATGGCTTTAAAACCCTACATTCCTTTGTTTGAAAAGCTAACAGGAATTTCTGTTGGTTTTCATGCCTTAGAACAATCTCAAATGCGTGCTCGTCGACATCAAGATTTAAGCGAAGCCACAGGTCTTTATGATGTACTGCCTATGGGAATCACATTTTTAGGTGAAGCTCAAAGCCAAGGCTGGGTTGACCCTTTACAGCCATACATTGAAAACCCTAGACTTACAGACAAAGCGTGGTATCAGTTAGAAGATATTAGTGAGCGTAGCCTAGCCCTTTGTAAGATCGACGATACACTATATTCGTTACCGTTTGATTTTTCTGCGCCGATATATTTTTACCGTAAAGATCTTTTCGAGCGCTTCAACCTAGAAGTACCCAATACCTACGAGCAACTGCAAGCGACTAAAATTAAGCTGCAAAAGGCTATTGACCGCACCCCTTCTTTGAATGGTATGCACGCATTTGCCTCACGCACACTGCCGGGGGCAGGATTAAACACCTGGACAGTCTTGCCTATTATGCGAGCTTATGGTGCTGAGGTTATCAATAAGCAAGGTCAATCTGTTTTCGGTAGTCCTCAGACAGCAAAAAGCTTACAAGTGTATCGTGATCTAGTCACGGGGTTCGGCACCCCTGATAACAGCCGCTTACTTCACTTTTATGAAATTCGTCGCCTTTTTAAAGAAGGCCAACTTGCCTCGGCCTTTTTGGCCTCTCATTTTTATAATGAAATAGATACCGCAGAAGAGTCTGATATTTGGAATAAATGGGAGGCCGCCCCCTTGCCTGCTGGCCCAATAGCCCGAGAAACATCGCCATGGGCATGGGCGTTCGCGATAAATAGCAAATCAAATGAAAAACATGCTGCATGGTTATTTATTCAATGGGCAACAAGTGAACAAACAGCCGCACTACTGAGTACCGGTGGTTCACCACCAAGGCAAAAGGTGTGGCACGAAAAACTATTTACTTTAGTAAACAAGCCTGGCTTTAATAAAACCATGTTATGGGTATTTGATCACGCAACTCCGGACCGCCTGCAGTCTGGTATGGTCGAGTTTCCTGTTATTGGCAAAATTATCTCGCAAACCTTTAGCCAAATTTTCTATGGTGCAGATATAAAGCAATCTATTAAAGCTGCTGACGAAAAAATAAACACTAATATGCAAGCGCTAAAAGTACGGAGCAATATTCAGCAATGAGAATTAGTATTGCCCATAAAATTTTAATGATCATCGGCTTTACCATTACCCTTATTTTAGGGGCAAGTACGTCTTTGCATGTTATGGAGCTAAAAGAACAAACACTTTTGAACATGAGTGAAAAAGCTGACGCTATTGTCTCACCCATGTTGTCAGAAATAAAAAGCTTAACTAAAGACAATACGGTAGGAAGTTGGGTACTTAAAATTCAGGGATTAACATTAAAAAATATTCTAAAAAATAATACCTTTGATGACTTACAGACGATTTACTTTATCGATCAAAATAACTTTATTGCTGCCCATCCTGATAACAGTAAAGTTGATACCCTTGAAACTAACCAAATGCTATTAAAGCAGCTTAATCCAAAGCAAAATACCATTGTAGCTATGGAGCAACAATATGCTGTTGCTGTACCAATTAGCAACTTTCAGGGCGAAAATATCGGTTATGTTATTGTGAGCTTTTCAGATAAAGACTTAGCATTAAAAACTAAATCTATCATTAGTAATGCTGTGTCACTATTTGCAATCTACCTTTTAACTGCACTCATCATCGCCTACATCATTATTCGCCGTATTATCTTGCAGCCAATTGATCAGCTTGTTGAGTTTTCTCATGCTGTGACCACTGGTGATCTAAACTGCCCTATTAACATAAAAAGCCAAGATGAGATTGGCACCCTTGCCAGTGGCTTTAAAATGATGCGTGCTGCGGTTAGGCAACAGATTAACAGCATGCATGAACAACATAGTTTACTCGAAGATACCGTTGCTAAACGTACTCAAGAGTATCTTGATGCTAAAGAGCAAGCTGAGCAATCAAATCAGGCTAAAAGCCGCTTTTTAGCCAATATGTCCCATGAACTTAGAACTCCGCTTAATGCAGTGTTAGGCTTCAGCCAGTTACTGCAAGATAGCGAAACAGATAAAAATAAACGTCGTTACTTAGAAGCAATTTCAATCTCGGGTAATTCCCTGCTTAATGTACTAAATGACATTCTAGATTTATCAAAAATCGATGCTGGTAAAATGCAACTCGATATTGAGCGTGTAGAAATCCCTAAAATGTGCCATGAGCTTAATATGATGTTTTTACAACTCAGTGCACAAAAAGATCTCGACTTACAAATAAGCTCTCATCCCGAGTTAACAACCCCTGTATTACTTGATAGCAATAAAGTGCGCCAAGTACTAACCAACTTAATCAGTAATGCCATTAAGTTCACTGCACAAGGCAGTGTCAAAGTGTATTTTGACTTTAAAGCTCACGATGATAACAGTAATATCGACATATGTATTCATGTTAAAGACACAGGTAAAGGTATTCCTAAAGATCAACAAGATCTTATTTTTAATGATTTTGAACAAGTACAAGGCCAACGTAGTTCTGAGTTTGGCGGAACCGGATTAGGTCTAGCTATTTCTTTGCGCTTTATCAAGCTAATGGGTGGTGATTTATCAGTGATCAGCGAAAAAGGCCGAGGTAGTGAATTTATTGTATCGTTACCAAACGTTGAATTGGCCGAATCAAAAACCGAAGTTGAGCATCGTAATTACCCTGCCATTTCAAGCTATCATTTTAATCCTGCACGTATTTTAATTGTTGATGATATCCCTTATAACCGAGACTATTTAGAGTCCTTCTTATCACGCTGGAGCTTTACTATAGATACAGCTATCAACGGAGAAGATGCGCTTAATAAAATGGAGCAACATCAACCTGACTTGATCATTATGGATTTAAAAATGCCCGTAATGGGCGGTTTGGAGGCAAGTCAATTAATTCGTAGTGATGATCGCTTTAAACATATTCCAATCATTGCAGTTACAGCGTCAACGCTAAAAGGTGATAAGGCGCAATCGAATATTTTGACAGACTACATTATTAGTAAGCCAATTTACCGCGAGCACCTTATTTTTATCATCGCTCAATATTTAGATTAGTCACGTTTTTTCATCGCTATGGCATTCATACAATAACGTAAACCAGTTGGTGGTGGACCGTCAGGGAAGACATGGCCCAAATGCGCGTCGCAAACATTGCAAATAGCTTCTATTCGTTGCATACCATGACTAGAATCAGCCACATAAGCAATACTTTCAAGACTGCTAGGCTGTGTAAACGAAGGCCAGCCGGTGCCACTATCGAACTTTTCATCGCCGTCAAACAATAAATTGTCACAACAGGCACACGCATATTGACCAGGTTCAAATAATGTACATGAATCAGAGCTGTGCGGGCGTTCTGTGCCTTTTAAGCGAGTAACATAAAATGTGTCTTGTTCGAGCTCAGCTTGCCACTCAGATGGCGACTTCTCGACTCGACGTGGAGGTGTTGGGTTACCATTATGGGCAAACTCTAGAATATCTTGCCAAGTTAACATAGTGTTCCCTCAGGGTTGAATACAACAGTTGCACAGTACAACACAAGCACTGCAATGGGCAAGCAACATTAGTTTAATTGTAAACGGATATCTATTTTAGAACGCTCGCGCTCAGAGAGTAGTTGCTCTAAATGACTTTTAATTATATCGCTGCGAACACTTAATATTGCGGTTGATTTCTGCTCATTGATATCAGTTACATGGATGATACCTTCACCAATTTCAATCTGCTTTATTTGGCCAATTAATACAAACTCAGCTTTGCGTTTGAAATCGAATAAACCCGCTAAGCTTATTAGTGCTAGCTGATTCACATCACGTTTTAATAAGTCAGTAATGGGATTGCGTGCTACAAATAACGGCGTAACTCGATAAAGGCTTGATAGGGTTATAAAACCCCATAACATCACAAACAACGAGAATGCAGCACTGTGCCAAAGTGGTGTAAATACCCATAAAGCAATTAAAACGAGCGCGATTGCGAATGATATTTTTGCTAAAAGCTTATTAATTACCAGCATTGTGCTGCCCTATTTTTTCTCTATTGGATCTGGCCAATCATTAAAAAAAACTGATAGATATCTGCTTTTTAATAAATATAACAGCACCCATAACACCAGTACCATTTGGCTGGCTAAAAACAACGAAAACTGATAATGGCTGTGCGCTGCCTGATAGGTTAACCAGCTTAAATCTGTAATTGCACACAGAATTAATGGCCAGCGCATAAACCGCCAAATAGACGCTAAACGTTTTGCACTTATGGCGTTTTCTTGTGGCCTGCGTAAGCAAAAGATCACTGCCGGTAATAAGGCAATCGCAGCAATCGCAATTGCTGTAAAGAAATCGCTTTTAGCTTTAAAAAACAGCGACATTATATCTAAATCAGGGCGGCGACTCAGCGCCGCTATTATCCAGATAAAATAACTTCGCAAAAGCACTAGTAAGGTTAAATGAAACGCTAATGGGGTACGATAAGCACCGTGTTTATCCCAGTATTCTGGGCCATAGCGATTCATATTTGGTTCTTCTTATCGGCAATCACGCCAAGTATCAAAAAGGCTGCTATTAGTGTTAGCGCTAGCCATTTAACACCAAGTAACATTAATAGCTTACTTAAAAATGGAGTTACAAACACCACAAGTAAGCCCATGCCAAACCCGGTGACTAGCACAAAGCAAAGCACACGGATAATAAAGTGACGACGCGCAACAAAGCGCTTGGTCACTTTAATAATATCATTTGCATACAAGGACAAAAAGCACACCACCAGCAATAATGAAATATTGTAAAGGTGTGGTTGCAGCCAGCTGCCGATTGTTAAAGCAACTGACGACAATGCCTGCAATAGACTATCCATTGTGCTCACTTAAAAGTGCAATAAGATCAGCCTCAGTTAACACATCAATACCTAAGTCTTGTGCTTTGGTTAATTTTGAGCCCGCTTTTTCACCCGCAATCAGCGCATCTGTTTTCGCCGAAACACTACCCGACACTTTTGCACCTAACGCTTGTAAACGTGCTTTTGCATCATTACGGTTAAGCTCGCTCAATGTGCCGGTCAGTACGTAAGTTAAGCCAGCTAATGGCTGCGAATCGGCACTTGGAGCCGTTAACTCTGGCCAATGAATACCTTGTTCAATTAGCGCATTAACCACGTCCATATTGTGCTCTTCGCTAAAGAAGCCACGAACGTGCTTGGCAACAATTTCACCTACGTCGCTTACTTCAGTTAACGCATCAACGCTTGCTTGAGTAATTTTTTCTAGCGTTAAAAAGTGGTTAGCTAAGTTTTGCGCTGTTGCTTCACCCACTTCACGAATACCTAACGAATATAAGAATTTAGCTAAGGTTGTTTGTTTAGCATCTTGTAGTGCGTTTACTAAGTTCTTAGCAGATTTAGGGCCCATTCGCTCTAGGGATTCAAAATGCCCTTGTTTTAGGATAAATAAGTCAGCAGGCGTTTTAATAAGCTCTCGATCTACAAGCTGGTCAACTATCTTATCGCCTAAGCCATCGACATCAAGCGCTTTACGTGACGCAAAGTGCTTAATTGCTTGCTTACGCTGCGCTTGGCAAACTAAGCCACCTGTACAACGAGCAACCGCTTCACCTTCAATGCGTTCCACATGTGAGTCACAAATTGGGCAAGTAGCAGGAAATTCAATGTCTTTAGCATCGTCAGGGCGACGTTCAAGTACAACTTGGGTAATTTGCGGAATAACATCACCCGCACGACGTATAATCACGGTATCGCCAATTTTAACGCCTAAACGGGCAATTTCATCGCCGTTATGAAGCGTTGCATTAGACACTGTAACGCCCCCCACAAATACTGGCTCTAGTCGTGCAACTGGTGTAATTGCGCCAGTGCGACCTACCTGAAACTCAACATCAAGTAATTGTGTGATTTCTTCTTGTGCGGGAAACTTAAAGGCAATTGCCCAGCGTGGTGCACGTGCCACAAAGCCTAAACGCTCTTGTAGCTTTTTGTCGTTTACTTTGATAACAACACCGTCAATTTCGTAGGCAAGATCACTACGACGCGTCAAGATGTCTTGATAATAATCAAGAGCAGCTTGCTGACCTTCAACGAGTTTTGTTTCTGGACACAGAGGTAACCCCCAATCAGTAAGTTTAGCAAGCTGTTGATAATGATCTTCTGGTAGCTGCCCATCCGCAACAAGCCCAGTACTGTAGGCATAAAACATCAGTGGACGTTTTGCTGTTACTTTAGAATCAAGCTGGCGTAGGCTACCAGCAGCAGCATTACGCGGGTTTACAAACACCTTGTCGCCGCGTTTTTCAGCTTCACTATTAAGCTTGGCAAAACCAGCGCTATCCATAAATACTTCACCGCGTACTTCTAGTTCTGCGGGGAAGTCATCGCCACGTAACTTCAGCGGTACATTGCGAATCGTTTTTACATTCTGGGTGATATTTTCGCCCACCATGCCATCGCCACGAGTCGCGGCTTGTACTAAAACGCCATTACGATAAATAATTGATACCGCTAAACCATCAAGCTTTGGCTCACAGCAAAAGGTTAGCTCTTTGTTATCCATTACACGTTCTTTTATACGACGATTAAAGGCAGCAAACTCTTCTTCTGAAAAAGCATTATCAAGTGACAGCATAGGCACTTGGTGAGTTACTTGTTCAAACTTATCAAGTGCAGCGCCACCGACTTTTTGCGTGGGTGAATCTGGGCTTTGAAACTCAGGATTCGCTTGCTCAAGCGCACTTAACTCACGCATTAGACGGTCATATTCAGCATCAGGAATGCTTGGTGCATCCAGCACATAGTAATTATGGTTATGCTCTTCTAACTGGGCACGTAGTTGGCTAATTTGCTCAAAGATAGGGCTGGACATGAAAACCTCAAAAATCTACATAAAAAAAGCCACTTAGACGACTTAACGCCAAGTGGCCTAATACTTATCATCTGTGCGTGCGATTAAGCTGAAAAGCTGCGAACTTTCTCAACATACTCACGAACGCTTTCAACCGTCATTTCTTCACGGTTGCTATCTAAAATAGTTGCGCCAAATTCATCGGCTAACTTTTTAGCTGCACTATGCAACATATTAAATGCACTTAGACCATCACCATCACATGGAAGGGTCATAAATAAGCTAATTCCCGCCGTGCTAAATTGTTCCATATTATCAATATCGAACGTGCCAGGGTTATACATATTCACTAAACGGAATAAAACAGGACCAGTGCCTGCTGGGTCTAAATGACGGTTAAAGAAACCTTCTTCAGAGTACTTAAAACCTAACATATTAACAGCTGGTAATAGTTGGCTGCCAGCCATGGTTAAGCCTTCTGGCATTTGCAAATGCACAATAATGAAATCACTTGGTCCTTGAGCATCTGCTTGCTCTTGATCTGTTTCTTCTTGCTGAATCTCAGTTTCTTCAACCACTTCTTCTGAAACAACCGGTTCATCGTGACTTTCTGCTGAAAAGCTTAAATCACCAAACTCTGGTTCATCACGCTCTTGTGACATTGCTTTCGTTGGTTCTTGAACTTCACTGGTTGTTTCAGTTGGTTCAACCCGTTCCACTGAAGGCGCATCTGGACTGTCCTTTTTTCGCACCGACCATAAGCCGTGAATTAATAAACCACCAATGACAAATACACTGATTACGATTAAAGCCCATCTTAATTCTTCGGCCATCCCCTCACCTTTATTATTTGATATGCCTAATTAAATTTTATGCTTGTGCCATTTGCACAGCTTGTTCTATATCTACAGCCACCATACGAGATACGCCTGGCTCAGCCATAGTTACACCAGTCAACCTGCCTGCCATTTCCATAGCAATTTTGTTATGACTAATATAAATAAATTGTACTGATTGTGACATCTCTTCTACCAAACGGCAAAAACGACCCACGTTCGCATCATCCAATGGTGCATCCACTTCATCTAGCATACAGAATGGAGCTGGATTGAGCCTGAATATTGAAAACACCAATGATAATGCGGTCAGCGCTTTTTCTCCACCACTAAGCAGGTGAATTGTCGAATTTTTCTTTCCTGGTGGTCTAGCCATGATGCTCACCCCACTTTCAAGTAGATCATCACTGGTCAATTCGAGGTAAGCACTGCCACCACCAAATACTTTCGGGAATAATTCCCCAAAGTCTGTATTTACTTGTTCAAACGTCGCCTTAAAACGGTTTTTTGTTTCTCGGTCTATTTTTTGAATCGCCCCTTCCAGGGTATTTAGCGCTTGCGTTAAATCATCAAGTTGCTGATTTAAATAATCGCTGCGTTGTTTAGCCAGCTCAAACTCATCAATTGCCGCTAAATTCACAGCGCCGAGCTCATTTAAAGCTTGTGTGGTTTTTGTCAGCCTAGTTTGCATGCTATTTAAATTGGCATTGTCAGGCAATTCTTCAAGTACTGTTTTTAAATTTTGTTCCAGTTCTGCAAGAGGCTCTAAAGCCGCTTGAGCTTTAACGATTAAACTTTGCTCATCCAGTGCTAATGCTTGCAACTGCTCTTGTAGCGTAACTAGCTCAGATTGCGATGATTTCAGCGCTGTTTGCTTATCAGCAAGATCCTTTTTAGCTTGACTCAAGGCCGCTTGCAAGTTTTTCAGCTCAACATCACTTTGTTCATGCTTTTCAAGCAGTAGCATAATTTGCTCTGCCACCTCTTCAAGCGGGATCACTAATTCTTCTAGCTGCTCGTTGAGCTCTAATACCGCTTCACTCGCAGCATTTTGCGCTGCATTGGCGTGTTGCAATTTAGTTTCGCTAAGTTGACACTCACTGCGAGCTTTTTGCTCAGCCAAGTTTGCTTGATGCGCCTGAGTTTTATATTGCTCAAGCTGAGAAGCAACTTGGCGATAACGGTTATTTGCCTTAGTTTGCTGGTGTTTTGCTTGCTCTAACTCAATTTCAAGTTCTAATTGCTGCTCTAGCAATTGTTCAAGTAAACACTGCTGAGTTTGTTGCTGCTCATCAGCATTTTGCTTTTGCTCAGCCAATAAAGTTTGACGCTGCTGTAACTTTACAAGCTGGTTTTGCCACTGCGTTTGCTGCTCTAGCAACATGTCACGTCGCGTGCTGGCCGATGCTATCTGCTGAGCCGCTTGGTGAATTCGCTCTCTGTATTGCTCTTTGTCAGCGATAAGCGTTTTCTTATGTGCTAGATGCTCATTTAGCAATTGCTGCTTTGTTTCTAATTGCTCGTTGAGTTCTTCATCTAACTGCTGTGCATCACTGAGCTGGGCATGCTTTAAAAGCAATGAATTATCGGCGTCTTTATTGGCATTAGAGTGAAAGTTACGCCCATGAATATGGCCTTCTTCATCAATAACAGCTAACCAAAAAGGATCCGCTAAAATAGCTTCATCAAAATGGGGTTGAAAAGCAAACCGTGCTAATAAATCAGGGTAAACACCCGTTTCGATATAATTAGCTAATGACTCTTTTGGTAACGCAGCACTATCAGTCGCAGGCCAAACACTGTTAGCCTCTTTATGTTGATTCACCTTTAGATGCTCTAGACCTAGCAGAGCTTGCTCAACTAAAGGCTCAAAGCCAGAAGTAACTTTTAACTGCGCTAATAAAGAGACACTCGCGCTGTCAGTTTGCTCTACTAGCAAGGAATTAAGCGCAGCAATGCTGGCTCTATTTTCATTACTGTGCTGTTGAACCCGTCTAAAATCCTGTTCTAAGTGCTGTTGCTCTTTATCAGCTTGTTCTAGATTCTGAGTTAGCTTATTCAGCGCACTTTGCTGCTGCGCAAGTTCTTTTGTCAATGTTTGAATATGCTGTTGCTGCTCAGCAATTTGTGCTGCAACTGGGGTGGCTTCAAGCTCACTAATTTCAGCGGCGAGTTGTGCCTGCTGAGATTCAAGTTGTGCAAGTGTCTGTGCAAAATGCCTTAGCTGACTTTTTGCGACAGTAATATCACTGCTATGAGCTTGATTTTTCTGTAATACGCTTTGATATTGCTCATTAGCACTTTGCGTGCTTTGCTGTTGCAAAGCAACTTGTTCTTCAACCTCTGCTACTTGCTCAGCGCACAACAAACTTTGCTCAATCGCTTCTTGTAGCTGCTCTTGTAAAATGGCGGCTGAGGCGTGTTGCTCTTCTTGCAGCTCTTTATTTTGTAACTGCAGTTGTTGCTGTTTGATAAGGTTTTGGCTAAGTGTTTGCTGTTGCTGCTTTAAGCTGATCTGTTGCTGCTCTTTGCGCGTCAAATCAGTGTGTGTTTGATGCTGAGCCTGCTGTGCGTCTTGCAGTTTTTGCTGCTCAAGCTGCACCTGATTTTCAAGACTTGCTAAAACATCATCATGGCCAGAATGCGCTTCTTTAAAGAACTTGATTTGCTCTTTAAGTTTATTAATTTGCTCAGCTTTCTCGATTTGTTGTTGGTGTAACTTCTGCCACTTTAAAACCGCAATTTGCCCTTTTAAGGTGCGCTCAGTGGCTTTTAGCTCTCGGTATTTTTTAGCATCGACTGATTGCACCGCAAGCTTATCAAGCTGTGTTTGTAATTCCTGTCTTACATCAAGTAAACGTTCAAGGTTTTCGCGGGTACTTTTAATGCGGGTTTGCGTTTCACGTCGACGCTCTTTGTATTTTGAAACCCCCGCGGCTTCCTCTAAAAAAACACGTAAATCAGCCGGTTTGCTCTCAATTAAACGCGAGATCATGCCCTGCTCAATAATCGCATAGCTGCGCGGGCCAAGACCAGTGCCTAAAAAGATATCGGTAATATCACGCTTACGGCATTTACTGCCATTTAGGAAATAAATTGACTGGCCATCTCGCGTCACTAAACGCTTAATCGCCACTTGGTTTCGATCAGCAAAGGTATTTGGAAGGTGACCACTAGTGTTATCAAAAACTAATTCAACAGAGGCTTGCGAAATAGGTTTTCGATTAGTAGAGCCATTAAAAATAACATCGGTCATGGCATCGCCACGTAAGTTTTTAGCTGAGCTTTCACCTAGCACCCAACGCACTGCATCGATGACATTTGATTTGCCACAGCCGTTCGGGCCGACAACACACGTCATCTGATCAGGAAATGGTATCTTAGTGGGTTCAACAAACGATTTGAAACCCGCTAATTTTATGGTGCTTAAGCGCATCTAATTGTTTTACCGATTTTTATTGTTATTCTTCAATTTAACCCATTTTAGGGTAAAAGGTTAAGCGTGGCGCTTAAAATTATCTAAAATAATACCCGTTGCCATGGCTACATTAAGCGATTCTGCTTGGCCATAAGCCGGAATGGTTATTTTATCAGTAACTAAGCTTTCGCAATCAGCACGTATACCATGAGATTCACTGCCCATAAGTAATACCGCATCTTGCTTTAGAGCAGTTTTGTGAATGTTCTCACCTTCTAAAAATGCACCATACACAGGAAGATTTAAGCTAGGTAAGTAACTGGTTAAGTCGGTTTGTGAGACACACACGCGAGCAAATGAGCCCATGGTTGCGCTAATAGTTTTCGGGTTATAAGCATCCGCACTGTCTGTGCTGGTAACAATATGCTTAATACCATACCAATCAGCAACACGAATAATCGTTCCTAAATTCCCCGGATCCGACACACCATCAAGGGCTAAAATAAGTCCTGATGTTGGTAATGCTTGCTGACTTGGCATATCAACAACAGCAATGGCGGCGTTGTTACTAACGAGCGTACTGGCTTTAGTTAGGCTGTCTTCGTCTGCTTCAATGACTTGATGGGCTGCAAGCGCAGATTGGTGCGCAGAAATAAATGCAGGGGTCGCAAAAATATGGGCAACACTTAAACCACTGTTTAGTAATTCAAGTACATTTTTTTCGCCTTGAACAAGGTACTGGTTATATTGCTTTCGGTATTTCTTTTGACCTAATGCACGAATTAGTTTCAGTTGGTTTTTTGAAATCATAACAGCCTCATAAAATGATGTTCTAGTATATCACCAAGGTCACAGATTCTGTACTCGAAAAACCAAGGGGAAAGTGCCAATTGCTTATTCAATCAGCACTTTTAAGAGACACTAGCTAATTTTTGTCAGCCATTCATTTAACCATGGCTCAGTAACAGGCCAAGGCTCAAAATCTTCACAGGCATCAATTTCTAAACGATGACCAACAGGTTTTGCCTGTAAATCACGAAACAGCTCATCAAAACTGCGACCTGCGCCACAAAACGTATCGCCATAGCTACGGTCACCCATAGCAATAATGCCGTATTGCTTGCCTGTTAACATAGGGAATTGATCATTCAGTTGGCTGTATAAAGCGACTAAGTTATCAGGAATATCCCCCTGACCCGTCGTTGATGTGATCACTAAAATATGTGACGCTGCCAGCATGTCATCAACCGTGCCATTTTCAACTAATTGCGCTTGATGCTCTGACTTTTCAATGACTTCAATAACTTGTTCGCTTAAGCGCTCGGCACCGCCGTAAACACTGCCGACAAAAATACTAATGGTTGCCATAATAATCCTTTTCTTCTGTTGGCCAGCCAAGTTGCTGGCAAATCGTTAACATTGCATCGCCTAATGGCGCTTTAATTGTTATTGGTTGCTTGCTATAAGGGTGCACAAACTTTAATTCAGAGGCAAATAACATTAAACGACGAAGCTGAAAATGTTCTCTAAAAAATTGATTATGCTGATTATCACCATGATTTACATCACCAATAATTGGCAATGATAAATGCTTTAAATGACGACGAATTTGATGCTTGCGACCAGTTTTTGGAAAACACTCCACCAGCGAGTAACGAACTGTTGGGTACTTACCTATTGGAATAGGTAAGCTTGCTTGGTGCAGGCAATGAAATTGCGTTTGTGCTTCTTGCGGTGCTTTATCTTGATCAGCAAACTTATCGGCAATTTTATCAAGCTCTTCTTTTAAAGGTTTATCTAAGAAGATTGATTCGTTTAAAAAGCCTCTGACTAAAGCTAAGTAACGTTTTTCAATTTGCCCATCAATAAATAACTGGTTCATGTCACGGGCTGCTTCTGAACTTAACGCAAACAGCAATACGCCGGACGTTGGTCTATCTAAACGATGTACAGGAAACACGTGTTGACCAATTTGGTCACGCAGCATTTGCATAGCAAATTGGGTTTCGTGTTTATCTAAAAACGAACGGTGAACCAATAAACCTGACGGTTTATCAATCGCAATGTAATTTTCATCGCGGTACAAAATCGTTAACTCGTCAAATTGTGGCTTAACAATCTCTTGCATGTTAGTTATCACTTAAAAGTTGATCGAGTTTTTGTAAAACGGTAATCACATCATTTCCGCCACTGTGTTGTGCCAGCATCATTTCAGCCATAGGTGCAATTGCAAAATTACGGGGTAAAGGCTGAGCATGTGCAATTAAGGTATGCATTTTTTCAAGAAAAACAAATTGCAGCCATTGCTCAAAGGCCATAGTGTCGTGGCAAAACGGTACACTTGAATTGAGCGCACTTGGGTCAATGGCTGTTGTTTGCCAAAATGAATGGCGTTGTAATGTGGATTCTAATTCGCGCAGCAGCGCCAAAGTCTGTTGATGCATTGTAAAACTCTTAATACCTTTTTACTTAGGGAAGGTAAACAGACCCTAGTATACCCTGTTCCAAGGCGCCATGGTATGGCGTATAATTCACGACTGATATAGATTAATAACGGTAATTGAGATTTTATGACTGAGCAGATCGCCACTTTAGGGCAACTTCTGGATGCAGCAGGTACCACTTGGCGTGCCTTCGATATTGGCAGACACATCACTAAATTAGACAAAAAACAATTTCTTGCCATTGAAGAGACAAAAATCCCTTACCCATACCCGCTTGCTGGTCATGCTTGGCTTGCTATTCAATTTTGGGATGTAAAAGCGTCTAAAGAACCTTATGTATGGTTTTTAAAATTCCCACTAGATGAGCAAAGCCGCCTAGTAAGCGCAAGCCGCGACCACTTCGCGAATATGGTAATTGAAGCACTCGGCACTGAAATTACCAGTGAAAATGCCGAAGGCAAACTAGATAACAATCCGTATGTATTTACGCCAAACGCGAACAAGCTAGCAGCATTTAATGCGCAGGTTAAATGTTTACTTAAACAAAGTGCCTCACAGTATTACGAATATGCTCAGCTTTATTTTTCAGGCAAGCTTGGTTTTGATAATTGGCAAAGTGTTGCAGTACAAGGTATTGCTGATTTTGCAATGCGTTTAGATAACGACAACAACTTAGCGAACCTACAAGCAGCTTGGGGGCAATTTCCTGTAGAAGTATTACAGCCGCTTAGTGCCATGCTTGAACATGTTGCAATCGAACCCGTGTTTGCAGAGCAATTGTTAGCCTATGGTTTAAATGCCATAGAGCATAAAGACGACATCGCCCTTGTCGCAGCTCTTAGAAGTTTATCAAAAACACCGGCGCAAGGTTTAACTGCACAACTTGTTGATGCTGTATTACGCTCGGATATGAACAGCCACTCTGATGTACTATTAACGATTGCAGGGCGTTGTTTTAGCACGCTAGAAGACCCTGACCGCTTACATGTGTTTATGGATTGCTGTGCGCACCATACTGAGATTGAGCAGCTGTTTGTGAGTATTTTCACCGATTTAGTTGCAATTCCTAGTATTCGCCCTCACCTACTTGGTTTATTAAGACAAGAAAATCGTAGCGAAACACTCGCTCGAGCAATTGGAAGGTTATTTTCGTAAATGGCAGGTTTGTGGACACTCATCATCATTGGCAGCATCATCTATTTTTTTTGGTTAAACAGAAAAGTAGCCGAAGCTGCTAACCTTCATGCGCAGAGACAAATTGAGCAATTGAATGTGCAATTGATGAGTGTTGCTTGTAACAAACGCAGAATTGGCATTTTAAAAAGCGGTAAACCAGGCATTAAAAGCGAGTTTATTTTTGAGTTTTCAAGTGATGGACAAAGCGTGTATCAAGGTGTTTTGATCATGGAAAATGAAATGCTTAAAAGTGTAGTAATACCGCCCCATAAGATTTAAGTTGCGAGTTGCGAGTTGCGAGTTGCGAGTTGCGAGTTGCGAGTTGCGAGTTGCGAGTTGCGAGTTGCGAGTTGCGAGTTGCGAGTTTTACAAATTAACTATTACTGCGAAAAATGCAAACCCTATAAAGAACTAAGGCGTAGCTATTAGCCACGCCCCAATCTTGCTACTTCCATGATTAAGTATCCTTACTTACGCCGAAGCTGCCTTTTTATCTTTCCCCTGAACGGGTATACATCCGATACACCCACCATGCTACTTCATGTAACATTTAACACATCCTAGTGCCGTCCTCTTGCCGTCAATGGCTATCCACTTCGTTTTCCAAACGCTCCTTTTAGCTTCCTGCTAAATTCATCCTTTGGTCAGTCCTTTTCAATCGCTCCGCGATTGTACTGCATCCTGGCAGTGTCCTCGTTCTTCCTTGCTTCCCTAGATCTTGTCCCTTTGCTTCCTGCTAAGCATCTTGCTTTGTTGCCATAATCCTAATCCTTGGCATCAGTTCAATCTTTGAACCTGTGTCTTACTGACATTGTTAAGTTTAGAGAAACGAGGAATTCTTGATAGGCATAAAAAGTAATTTTTTCCATGTCACAAAAAAGACAAAAACAATAAACCCTTTAAAATCACTAAGATGAACGATTTTAGGTACAAAAATAACAGCATTAAACTGACAATGCGCACAGCAATGTAAGACTTATCTCACATTGCTATTTCCAAAACGTCCTTTCATCAATTTGCAGCTTTAAACATCAAATCTCCTTCGACTTGATTAAAACTAAGACCCTTGAATACGTCAAACCCTTCAGAGCTAAAAAATTCACGTTGCTCAGGGCGGGTAACAAATACTGCTAACCCGCTTGCTTGATTGCTTGATTCAACTAAATCATTAAGACCACGAAGCAAATAGCGCCCTAAGCCTTGTCCCTGAAAGTGTGGGTCAACGGCAATGAAGGCTAAAAACAAATAATGACCTTTGCTCGAAAGAGCTTCACGGATAGTGCGCTCTTTTTCTATAAGCTGATTTGTCTGTAAATAGCCTGCACTGAGCATCAACTTTAAGCGCCAATGCCAATATCGTTCAGCTTGTAGTTCACTTGCAGAATCAAATACACAAGCAATCGCTTTTAATCTACTTTGCGAGTAAAGGCCTATTAATGGCTGTTTTTCTTGCCAAAAACTTGCCAGCTCTTCACGCACCAAAGCACGTAATTTAGTTTCATATTTACTTGGGCTATCTTTTTGAAAACCTAGTACATTCTGAAGAACAGGGTCATCATGATAAGCCTGATAAATAAGGCTTGCAGCAGTGCTAATATCTTCAGCACTTAGGTATTGCACACTTAAGGTTTCGGGTTCAGCAACTGTCAAAATACTCATCCTTTTATTTGTTTTATTATTTTAGTACTAGACTATAAGGTATATACCCTACTGCGATTAAAGACAAATTCAGCGTAAGTTAAACTGCTGTTCATCATCATTAAGTTCAAGCAGTAATAATTATCGCCATACACAAGGAGCAGAACTATGGATACGACAAAACATGACATTTCGACACTATTTGCACAACTTGGTTTGCCAAGCAAAGAAAGTGAAATAGATGCTTTTATAGCATCACATCAACTGTCTGATACGACCCTATTGCAGGAGGCACCTTTTTGGGATGAAGCTCAGCAACACTTTTTAGCAGAATCACTTGCTGAAGATGGTGCTTGGAGTGAAGTGATTGATGAATTAGATGCAAGGTTACGCCAGTAACTTCAGCTAACTTATTTACGAGCTCGAATTACAATTTTTAGCTCGTAAATAAGGAAAGTAATTTCACTCCACATCTATTATTGCTACCATACGCGCGCACTGCAGCCCATATACTGCGGTGCTTTTTAGTCTTTATTAAAGAGTTAACACAAAAATGAATGCCGTTGTATTTGATGCAATTAAAACCCTTCTTGATGAAGGTAAAACCCCGACAGTTGCCTTAACCAAAAGTAAGCTAACTCAACCAATGCCGATGCCTGTGATCATCGCAGCTGTTAGCCAATATAAAAACAACCCGGATTCAATTAATAATTTCATAAATAACCCGTCGAATGAACAACTAATTACACCAAAAGAAAGTCAATTGGATCGTATTGAAGCTAAATTGGATAGGTTATTAGCACTGCTTGAGAAGAAATAATGTTTGTTGTCGATCTGACTTTTGATTGCTACCAAGATACTACCTTAGAACTTGCTGAGCAGGCGATAAATCGCCTGGTCAATGCACTTCGTTTTAACGGCCAAATTATTGGTGACGAATTTCCAACCGTTTTAAAGGATGGATTTTTTATTACCCGAGTGATGTGCCCAACCGAAGATGCAATGCATCCACTCAATCATAGCCCGTTTGTAAAGCACAGTATTGAGCAATTAAACACTGCAGGATTACTAGCACCAAAAGTTAAAGTGGTCGGCCAAGACATTCACTCAAATGGCGCAGACATGTGTAATGACCCCTCATGCTATATTTTATATACCACTTATGTTCACACCTGCAGCCCTCTTTATTGCGGTGATGACTTTTTACCCGTACCGTTATTTCGTATTCCGGCGATTGCCAATGGCGATTACAAAACACTGATAAAATGGCAAGAAGACTGGCAAGCATGCGATCAAATTCAGATTAATGGTGCTACCCGTTGTGAATTTCCTGCTCTTGAAGAGCTGACTAGCATCAACAGTGACTTATATCGCCGTGGTCGCGATATCACTAAGCGTATTAGTTACTTAACAAAGAAGCCGGTTTATTATTATTTATATCGTGTTGGCGGAGTGGATAAAGAGTCAGAGCTAAAACGTCGCTGCCCAAGCTGTGATGGCGACTGGAAATTATCTGAACCTTGGTTTGGTTTATTTGATTTTTGTTGTGAGCCTTGCGGTATTGTTTCTAATATCTCGTGGGATTTTCAATAACTTGCTTTCAAACACAAAAAAGGGGCAATAGCCCCTTTTTTAACCAAACAGTTAAACCGTTACTTTATCTAAAAATTCACTAATGCTATTTGCTAACACATGATGTGGTTTCTTACCTACGTATTCTAAGCAAACCTCACCACTTTCTACTAGCACAGTAATAAGTAAATCATCTTGTTCTGTCAGGCCAATAAACACCGTTTCTGGTTGCTTTAACTTACGCTTCATCAGCACGTGACCGGTAATATTTTGCTGTAAGCGGCTAAAATCATTTTCATTCCATGCTTGGAGCAGTTCAATGTGATGATCATCAACACTCAATAACAAATTACCCGCATATAAATGACCAAACAATGGGTTTAAGTCATCAGGAAAAGATAACTCAAGCGCTTTGGCTAAGTCATCTAAACTTCCGGCAGGTTGCTGTGGGACTGCACACCACTGAATAAGACCCTGCTCATCAACCTCGCCCTGCTCACATGGACTTGGCCATGCTGTATCATGTTCAATAACAGGAAGCTTTCCTGTGCGTTCTAGGCATTTTTCACTAAATGCTTGATGTAACTTATCTAATTTTGTAGAAACAGACATACTGCGAAACTCATTGGCTTTAGGTATAATGCCTCCATTGTAACTACAAAAGTGTAAAGATGACAGATTACAGCAACTCACCCGAATTGAAAAACAGTGTTCTTGGTAAAAGCACAGAGTACGTAGATACCTATACACCAAGCTTATTGTTTCCTATTGCCCGCAAACTAAACCGTGATGCATTAGGGGTTAGCGAAGATAACTTACCATTTAAAGGTCAAGATATTTGGACTGGCTATGAATTATCGTGGCTAAATAGCAAGGGTAAGCCTATGGTCGCTGTGGCAATATTTGTATTTCCTTGCCAAAGCAGTCACATCATTGAGTCAAAATCATTCAAGCTATATCTGAATAGTTTTAATCAGACACGTTTTGCAGCTATTGAAGATGTACACCACGCGCTTAGTAAAGACTTGTCAGAGGCCGTGAATGCGCCTGTTACGGTTAATTTATACCAAGCAGACGATTTCAACTGTTTACCATTTACAGCGTTACCGGGAGAATGTATCGATGACCTTGATATCGAAATTACGAGCTATGATATTGATGCAAGCTCACTTCGCCACCATGGTGATGACATTGTCTCAGAAACACTGCACAGCCATTTACTAAAATCGAACTGTTTGATCACCTCACAGCCAGATTGGGCTAGTGTGATTATTCGTTATAAAGGCCAAGCAATTTGCCATGAAGCCTTATTAAAATATTTGATTTCGTTTCGTACTCATAACGAATTTCATGAGCAATGCGTAGAGCGTATTTACTTTGATTTAATGCAACAGCTAAATCTCGAAGAGCTTGAAGTATATGCCCGCTATACACGCCGAGGCGGTTTAGATATCAATCCTTATCGCTCAACGAATCAAGACGAAACACCATTCAAAGTGAAGATTAATCGCCAATAAATCCTTATTAGCAATAAAAAACCGAGTTACAAACTCGGTTTTTTATGTCTGGCACCTACTGAATGCCATTATTCGCCTTTAAAAATACCCACATAAGTTGGTGATGTATTTGATTTACTCGCACGATACATTCCGGCAGTGTTAAACGGCAAACTAATATTACCTTTGGTATCAATGATGATCACTCCACCAGTACCACCCACTGGCATTAAAACATCATGGATCACTTCGTTACCTGCTTCAACAATAGTTTTACCTTGGTATTTTACGCGAGCACAAATGTCTGCTGCCACATTGTAACGAATGAAATACTCACCATGGCCGGTTGCAGATACTGCACATGATTCGTTCTCAGCAAAAGTACCTGCACCAATTACTGGTGCGTCGCCTACTCTGCCAAAGCGTTTTGCCGTCATACCACCGGTTGAAGTACCTGCAGCAATATTGCCGTTTTTATCAAGTGCAACCGCACCTACCGTACCCATTTTATAATTAACTGGTAGCGCTTTGTGTGCTGCTTGGTAATCTTTGCTCGTTACTTTTTGTTTATCGAGTTTTTCTTTCGCTTTTAATAACGCTTTGTAGCGATTTTCTGTATCGAATAGGTTGTTTTCAACCAGCGGCATACCTTGCGTTTTTGCAAACTCTTCTGCACCTTGACCACTGAGCATGACATGCACTGATTTTTCCATCACTAGGCGAGCAAGATTGATGGGGTTTTCAATATGTTTAACCCCAGCAACAGCACCTGCTTGGCGCGTACGGCCATCCATAATTGATGCGTCAAGCTCATGGACACCATCATAGGTATATACAGCACCGCGACCGGCGTTAAAATACGGAGAGTTCTCAAGTACATTAATTGCCGCGGTGATGGCATCTAGGCTCTCGCCGCCTTTTTCAAGCACGGTATAGCCTGTTTCTACTGCTTCTTTTAATTTTGCGCGATAAGCTTTTTCTTGCTCTGGAGTAAAGCGGCTCTTTTCAATCGTCCCTGCACCACCATGAATGGCAATAGCAAAGGGCTGCTCGGCACTGTGACTTAAAGTACTTAATGATAATGCGCTAAGCGCAATGGCTGAGGTGAGTAATGTTTTTAGCATAGGGGCACTTATATTTCTTTTAGTTGTAAGCCCAATGTGAATAATTCGGCGCTGCTTTTCAAGCATTAACCGATGAAAGAAACAAAAAAAGCGCCTAATGGCGCTTTTTTTTTAGCAGTTTAAAATTAAGCTTTTGCTGCTTTTAAACGTGCTAAACGAGCTACTTGGTGAGTAGACGTTAAGAAAGAGTAGATAGGTGCTAAATAGCCACGTTTACGAAGATCTAAGAACTCTTCATCGCTTAGTGAGTTAAGTTTTTTCTCATCAACAAGGTAAATACCGTTGATGTCTTTTTTCTCACCTTTGATTTCTACAGTTAGCGTTTGTGCAACAAGTAGTTCTTTATCTGCAAGGTATTTAGTGAATGCTTCAGTTACCTGAGAAAACTCAATGAAAGAAACAAGTGCTTCTTTACGACGCTTAAGGTATTCAGTTTCTTCACCGTTTTCGAAAAGTGCGTTACCCGTTTCTTCGCTTACAAGCGGGCTTGCTTCGTCGATTACAATACCAAACTGATCAGCTTCTGGGTGCTTAACAAGACCAAGAGGGTAACGAGTCATAGACATAGGTGCAAATGCAGCTGTCCATTTATCATCTTGAATGAAAAGGTTTTCGCCTGGCTCTAGACCAAATAAAGCAACTGCTTGGAATTGGCCTGATTCGTTGTTTTTAACAAATGCCATTGGGAATTCATTTGCCATGCGTGCAAATTCGTGTGCAACCACAGGTACTAAGTGCTGAGTTTTCATGAACTCAATGTTGATGCCATTTTGAACTTTAATGTTGGCATGTTTTTCGTTATGTAAAGGCTGTACTTGTTGCTCCGCCATGATACTGCTCCATTAATTTTATATATGTTTTTGCTGTTAGTGCCCAAAGCCTATAGGTTTTGGC
>NZ_JAKEVN010000006.1:0-77735 GCF_022398505.1 Pseudoalteromonas sp. Isolate3
GAGTATTGATGTAGTTTTATTGTTTGTCCAATTTTTTCCATATAGTTATAAAAAATTAGTTATAACAATTTGTTAGCTTGTGAATTTGGTCGTTATAAATACGCAGAACAATGTCGCAATTTGGTCATTTGTTAACGTTAAAATACGTTCCTTAAATACATGCTTTATTACACTGAATTATGACGTTTGTAACATTACTGTCATCTTGGTGAAATATAATGCGCGCAACGTTAAGTTTTAAGGGTGTTTTGATGACTTCCAATCCGAATAAACCTACCTTTCATACGGATAGAAGCCGTCTATTTAAAGACAGGTTTGCCAAGTGGGGTATTTCCGCAGGTGGCGTAATGGTGCTAGTAGCACTACTACTCATATTCTTTTACCTTCTTTATGTTGTTCAACCTATTTTTGAGTCAGCAAAAGTAGAGACACGTAACAGTGTAAAACTACAAAATGCGTCAGAAGTTGTTGGTCTTGGCATTGAAGAGCAAACAGAAGTTGCCTTTTTACTTGGTGAAAAAGGAAATGTTGACTTTTACAGTGTTGAAAAAGAGCAGTTTGGTAAAAAGATCACCACTCTTAATACAGAATTACCTAGCGATGTAAGCAGCTTTGCAAGCTCTGCACCGTTCCAAGGTCAATACGCATATGGCCTTGAAAATGGTTCTGTTGTTGTGGTTGCACCAAAATTCTTAGTGACATTCCCTAACAACCAACGTCAATTAACACCACGTTTAGATTACCCGCTGGGTGATTTGGCGCTAGAGGTCGATGACCAAGGTGCGGCAATCACTAAATTTGCATTTAGCCACTATGAAGATAAAACAGCGGTTGTTGCTTTAACGGCTGATAGGCGCGTTTTGTTTAGCAGCTTTGTAGGTGAAGAAAACATGTTCACTGGCGAAGTTGAGTGGGTTGTTGAACGAACTGAGCTTGATATTGAAGGTCGTGTTGATGAGCTATTAATCTCACCTGATACAACACGTACATTCGTGCGTTCAGCAAATCAAATTTACGTATACGATACGCGTTACCCTTCAGAGGTTGAGCAAATCCAACTGCTTGCTGCGAACGAAGAAAACGCGAACCTAGTTTCAACTCAACTATTAGCTGGTGCAAACTCACTGATGCTTGCCAACGATAATGGTGAAGTATCTCAGTGGTTTGAAGTAAACACTGAAGATGGCCGTGAGTTCCAAAAGATTCGTGCATTTGAAACCAGCAAGCAATCTAAACTAAACATTTTTACAGAATTCTACCGACGTACTTTCTTCACAACAGGTGCTAACGGTGAGCTAGGTATTTATTACACAACTAGCGATGCCAAACTGTGGCAAGGTAAAGTAAGTGAAGGTCCAATTCAAAACTTTGCAATTGCACCACGTTCTAACGCGGCATTGATTCTTGCAGATGACGCGTTGAAAGTAATTGAAATTCATAATGAGCATCCAGAAGTCACTTGGTCTGCACTATGGCAAGAAGTATGGTACGAAGGTTATCCAGAGCCGGGTTATATCTGGCAGTCAACGTCGGCAAGTGATGACTTTGAATCTAAGTTCTCATTAGTGCCAATTTCATTCGGTACGATTAAAGCTGCAATGTACGCGATGTTATTTGCGGTACCCATTGCACTTTCAGCGGCAATTTACACGGCGTACTTTATGTCGAGTGAACTACGTAAAGTAGTTAAACCGACTGTAGAAATCATGGAAGCATTACCAACGGTAATTCTAGGCTTCTTAGCAGGTCTTTGGTTAGCACCATTAATTGAAGAACATTTACCAGCGATTGTCGGATTATTAGTGTTGCTACCAATTGGTATCTTATTAACCGCTTTTGGCTGGAACAAATTACCGGCGTCTATCCGTCACCGTGTTCCTGAAGGTTCTCACTCAATATTACTGATTCCAGTGGTTATCTTTATTGGTTGGCTATCGTTTGCGATGAGTAACTCAATTGAGTTATGGATGTTTGACGGTAATGTGCGTCAGTACTTAACCAATGAATTAGGTATGACATTCGACCAACGTAACTCGTTAGTTGTTGGTATTGCTATGGGCTTTGCTGTAATCCCAACTATTTTCTCAATTGCTGAAGATGCGGTATTCAGTGTTCCAAAGCACTTATCAAACGGTTCATTAGCACTAGGTGCAACGCAATGGCAAACATTGGTTCGCGTAGTACTACTAACAGCAAGCCCAGGTATTTTCTCAGCAGTGATGATGGGTCTAGGCCGCGCTGTAGGCGAAACAATGATTGTTCTAATGGCAACAGGTAATACACCTATTATGGACTGGAGTATTTTCCAGGGTATGAGAACACTTGCTGCGAATATCGCAGTAGAGATGCCAGAATCTGAGGTAGGCAGCTCGCATTATCGCATCCTATTCTTAGCAGCATTTGTATTATTCATATTCACATTCGTTTTCAACACAGTGGCTGAGTTTGTTCGTCAGCAACTGCGCGAAAAATACAGTTCAATGTAGGTGGAGAAACACGACATGGTAAAGCAGTGGTTTAAGTCTGGTTCTCCTTGGATTTGGATGACCGGCGGTGCGGTAAGCATCAGTTTAATCTCGGTTCTTGGCTTACTAGCCATGATTGCTTGGAAAGGTTTAAGCTTTTTCTGGCCATCAGAAGTAGTGCAACTTGAGCTGCAAGGTTCAGTAGCAAAGCAAACAGTGATCGGTGAAGTTTATGACCGAGAACTAGTTGCAAAATCACGTATTGAGGCGACGGGCGTTGATTTATCTGATTACGACAAAGAGCAACTAGAGCGCTTACTCATTAAAACAGGTAACCGAGAGTATGTAGATCTAGATTTCCGTTGGGTACTAGAGACAGATATTACATCACGTACTACGCCAGCTGAGCTTGCTGTATTCGAGCGTAGCAAAAACGGTAACTTTTACGGTTATGTTGAACAGGTTATTAAAGACGGTGAAGTTATCACAGATAACAAAATCGAAGAGCTTTATGATCTTGTTGACCGCGCAGTTGACCTGAATGACCAAGCCTTAGATTTACAAAATGGTGAAATTGGCCATATCAACTATGAGCTTGAGCGTTTACGTTTAAAAGAAAAAGCATACCAGCTTGATAACGAACTAACAGATGAGCGTGTTGCAGAGCTTGCACAAGCGCGTGCTGAGCTACGCGCTGAGTACACTGTATTAGAAAAACAGTTATTCGCACTTCGCAAAGCAGCTAAGCGTGACCAAGTAACGGTTAAAGACATGCGTGGTGAAGTGGTTACTTTGCCACTTTATCAAGTTCTTGATGTGTGGTTCCCTAATGACATGGGCTTCTTTGCTAAGCTTGGTCATTACTTTGTACAACTTGGTAAATTTGTTTCGGATGACCCTCGTGAAGCCAACACTGAAGGGGGTGTATTCCCTGCGATTTTCGGTACTGTGTTTATGGTCTTACTAATGGCAGTGATTGTGACGCCATTTGGTGTAGTCGCAGCGATTTACTTACATGAATACGCAGCAAAAAACGCCATTACTAAGATGATCCGTATCGCGGTAATCAACCTTGCCGGTGTACCTTCAATTGTATACGGTGTATTTGGCCTAGGTTTCTTTGTATACATGCTAGGCGGCAGTATTGACCAATTGTTCTACCCTGAGTCGTCGCCAAGCCCTGTATTTGGTACGCCAGGTGTTATTTGGTCAGCATTAACGCTAGCAATTCTAACGCTACCCGTTGTAATTGTTTCGACTGAAGAAGGTTTATCACGTATTCCTAGTACAGTGCGTCATGGTTCACTTGCACTTGGCGCAACAAAAGCAGAAACGCTATGGCGTATCATCATTCCGATGGCAAGCCCAGCGATTATGACCGGTTTAATCTTAGCGGTTGCACGTGCAGCCGGTGAAGTAGCACCACTAATGCTTGTTGGTGTTGTTAAGATGGCGCCAACACTGCCACTTGACGGTAACTTCCCATACATACATTTAGATAGAAAATTTATGCACTTAGGTTTCCACATTTATGATGTTGGTTTCCAAAGCCCTAACGTAGAAGCGGCACGCCCGCTGGTATATGCCACGGCATTCTTACTGGTATCAGTAATTATCGCCCTGAATATCACCGCGATTGGTATTCGTAACCACTTACGCGAAAAGTTTAGAGCTCTTGAGCATTAATACAGAATTTTTATAGGTAGACAGAGATGATTACAGTTGCACCACAAGTAAACCAAGCGAAAAGCGCGGCAAAGCTAGATTTAGATAACCTAACTGCAGAGCAAACTGCATTAGAAATTAAAAACTTAGATCTATACTACGGTGATAAACAGGCACTTAGCAGCGTAAATATGAACATCCCGAAGGGTCAGGTAACGGCATTTATCGGTCCATCGGGTTGTGGTAAATCAACACTTTTACGTTGTATCAACCGTATGAATGACCTAGTTGATAGCTGTCGTATAGATGGTGAGATCTTACTACATGGTCACAATATCTATGATAAGAATGTAGATGTTGCTGCACTACGAAGAAATGTCGGGATGGTATTCCAACGCCCTAATCCATTTCCAAAATCGATCTACGAAAATGTCGTTTATGGCCTACGCTTACAAGGTATTAAAGAAAAGCGTAAACTAGACGAAGTGGTTGAACAATCTTTACGTGGCGCAGCGTTATGGGATGAAGTTAAAGACCGCTTACACGATAGCGCATTTGGTCTATCTGGTGGTCAGCAACAGCGTCTTGTTATTGCTCGCTCAATTGCTATCGAGCCTGAAGTACTACTTCTGGATGAGCCTACATCGGCACTAGATCCAATTTCTACTTTAGTTATCGAAGAGCTAATTAACGACTTAAAGAACAAGTTTACCGTGGTAATCGTTACTCACAACATGCAACAAGCCGCTCGTGTATCTGACCAAACTGCGTTTATGTACATGGGTGAGTTGATTGAGTATTCAGATACCAATACGTTATTTACAACACCAAGCAAGAAGAAAACAGAAGACTACATTACAGGCCGTTACGGTTAGTCAATAAAGTCACTTGGTCTCGTAGACGAAATTTATAGAGGTAGACAATGGAACATAATATCAATAAACACATTTCGGGCCGTTTTAATGAAGAGCTTGAAAATGTGCGAAACCATGTATTGAACATGGGAGGGTTAGTTGAGCAACAACTAAACAGTGCACTAGATGCTGTTAGCAATGGTGATGCAGAACTTGCACAAAAAGTACGTGAAAACGACTATAAAGTGAATGCAATGGAAGTGAACATCGACGAAGAGTGCACGCGCATCATTGCTCGTCGTCAGCCAGCAGCAAGTGACCTACGCCTTGTGATTGCAATTGCTAAAACAATTGCTGATTTAGAGCGTATTGGTGATGAAGCTGAGCGCATTGCTAAAGTAGCGCTGGACTCATTCACAAAAGATCAGCAAGACCTACTGGTGAACATTGAAAACATGGGTCGCCAAGTATCGAAAATGCTTCACGATGTTCTTGATGCATTTGCACGTATGGATGTGCAGTGTGCGTTTGAAGTACACAAAGAAGATGCCAAAGTTGACCGTGAATATGAAGCAATTACACGTCAGATCATGACATACATGATGGAAGATCCACGCTCAATTCCGAAAATTATGGATTTAGTGTGGTCAGTTCGTTCATTAGAGCGAATTGGCGATCGTTGCCAAAATATAGCTGAATACATCATCTATTTTGTAAACGGTAAAGATATTCGTCATACATCTCAAGAAGATATAGAAAAGTCGCTGTAAATTAAGCCGCTCCTTTTCATTATTAAATCGAGCGGCCCTTGGGCCGCTTTGTGTTTTATTGGTGATGTAAGGCAGAAAAAGCGTTCACAATCGAACACAATGCTGTAAAATTCGCAGCTGCCAAAGCATACTAATTTATAAAGGGTCAGTTATGCCTACAAATGCATTTTTAGGGGTTTTTGCTAAATCACCTATTAAGCCTATGGAAGATCACATTAAGAAAGCACATCAAGCAAGTAAAGCATTGATACCTTTCTTTAATCACGTTTTTAAAGCAGAGTGGCAAGAAGCGGAAGAAATCCGCCTAAACATTCGCAATTTAGAGCGTGAAGCTGATGAAATGAAACGTAACATCCGCCTTCAACTACCACGTGGTTTATTCATGCCCGTTGAGCGTACCGATTTGCTTGAGCTTGTTACCCAACAAGACAAAATTGCTAACAAAGCAAAAGACATTGCAGGTCGTGTAGTTGGTCGTGAGATGACTATTCCCACTGAAATACAAGAAGATTTCCTTGTTTATTTAACGCGTTGTGTTGATGCGACTAAACAAGCATCAAAAGCAATCAACGAGCTAGATGAGCTGCTAGAAACTGGCTTCAAAGGTCGCGAAGTTACTTTAGTTGAGAAAATGCTCGTTGAATTGGACGCTATTGAACAAGACACGGATGACATGCAAATCAAAATTCGCCGTCAATTGCGCGCCATCGAAAATGAACTTAATCCTGTCGACGTAATGTTCTTATACAAGATCATTGAATGGGTAGGCGAGCTTGCAGATATTGCTGAGCGCGTAGGTTCTCGTCTTGAGCTGATGTTAGCTCGTTAATTTCAAATCAGTTCAAAAACGAAAAAATTAAAGGTTCACACAATGGATATCATTGCAAATTACGGCACGATACTGGTTTTAACTGCCGCCGCAGTTGGTTTCTTCATGGCTTATGGTATTGGTGCAAATGATGTTGCCAATGCGATGGGTACATCAGTTGGCTCAAAAGCACTTACAATTAAACAAGCAATCATCATCGCGATGGTGTTTGAATTCGCTGGCGCATACCTTGCTGGTGGTGAGGTTACATCTACAATCCGAAAAGGAATTATTGATGCGACGCCATTTATGGACATACCGGAACTTATGATCCTTGGTATGATTGCCGCACTATTCGCTGCGGGTAGCTGGTTATTGATTGCCTCTTTCTTAGGCTGGCCTGTATCTACGACTCACTCAATCATTGGTGCCATCATTGGTTTCGCTCTGGTTGCTGTCGGTAGCGAAGCAATCCAATGGAACAAGGTAATGGGTATTGTTGGTAGCTGGATTGTTACCCCTGCTATTTCTGGTTTTATTGCATACCTGATCTTTATGAGTGCGCAAAAGCTAATTTTTGACACTGATGCACCACTTAAAAATGCTAAGCGTTTCGTACCTGTGTATATGGGTCTAGCAGGCTTTATCATGTCACTGGTAACAATTAAGAAAGGCTTGAAGCACATTGGTATTGATTTAGGTGCTGTTGAAGGCTACGCGCTTTCTATCGCGATTGCAGTTGTCGTAGCTGTTATTGGTAAGATTGCTATTGCGCGTCTGAAAATCGATCCTAAAGCTGACAAAGCAATGCAATTTAACAACGTTGAGAAAGTGTTCGCAGTACTTATGGTACTAACAGCATGTTGTATGGCTTTCGCACACGGTTCAAACGATGTTGCTAACGCGATTGGTCCACTAGCTGCTGTTGTAAACATTGTTGAGCACAACGGTGAAATCGCTAAGAAAGCGGCTATCGCATGGTGGATTTTACCACTAGGTGGTTTAGGTATTGTTGCTGGTCTTGCTATCTTAGGTAAGAAAGTAATTAAAACAATCGGTGAAGGTATCACGCACTTAACACCAAGCCGTGGTTTTGCTGCAGAACTTGCTGCGGCTTCTACAGTTGTTATCGCTTCAGGTACTGGTTTACCTATTTCTACTACACAAACACTGGTGGGTGCGGTACTAGGTGTAGGTATGGCACGTGGTATTGCGGCACTTAATATGGGTGTTGTAAGAAACATTGTAGTTTCTTGGGTAATTACATTGCCAGTTGGCGCAGCCCTTGCTATTGTTATTTTCTACGTACTGAGAACTGCCTTCGGGGTATAAAAAGTACTAAAAGACTTTTAGCTTGAAAAGATCTCAATGCCTTAGGTATTGGGGTCTTTTTATTTTCAGGTAGAGTATGAATAACTTACCAAGTATAAAACAACTACAGTATTTACTAGCAGTCCATCAACATCAACACTTTGGCCGCGCAGCCAGCGCCTGTTTTATTGGTCAATCTACATTAAGTAGTGCAATTCAAAATTTAGAAGAAACTTTAGGTTGCCAGCTCATAGAGCGCGAAAACCGCAGTTTAATGTTTACAGCTATTGGCGAGGAAGTTGTAGAGAAAGCCCGTAAAATTATTGACGACACTCTTAGTCTAAAAGAGCTTACAAAGAGCTTTTTAACGCCTTTAAGCGGGACACTTACTCTTGGTGTGATCCCAACGATTGCCAGCTTTATTGCTGCACCCTTATATCATTTCTGCAAACAAACCTTTACTGAGTTAGAGTTAGTCTTGGTTGAAGATACCAGCGACAAGCTACTCGATAAGCTAGAGCACGGACAAATTGATATGGCTTTACTGGCCTTGCCATTTGATACTGAAAAGTTTCATACCCAAGTACTTGCCAAAGATCACTTCAGTCTAGTGCATCATAAAGATTACACTCCAGCGGATGGTGTAGAAGATTTTAATCTGTTACCTGATGCTAGCGTGTTTTTACTTGAACGTGAGCATTGTATGACTGGGCACGCGCTAAGTGCCTGTCATTTAAATCGCTCAAGCTGTATTAATCCATTTGAAGCGGCAAGCTTACATACTTTATTAAGTATGGTTGAACACCAACTGGGTGTTACTTTCCTACCTCAAATGGCCATAAATGCCGGCATTTTAGATAAGAAAGATATGGTCGCAACGCCATCTCAAGGCGATGCTTACCGAGAAATAGGTATCGTGTGGCGTAAAACCACAGGCCGGATCAGAGACTTTAGGCTGTTTAGCCAACAGTTAGAGCTATTTCTTAACAAGCAATGTAGCTTAGACGGTCAGTGTGACAACGAATAAAGCCTCTACCTCTAAATAAAACCCCAAATAAAAAATTTGGGGTTTTTTATTATTTAAACAAACTATTTTTTTCCTTCCCTCGACTAACATAATAACAAAACCATAAAAGGCAGATCAGATGACGAGGCTAGTGTGTTTTTTCAATCACTTGAAACATTAATTGCTAAAGCGCAGCAAGGTAATAAACGGGCGTGGTTGAAATTAGTCAAGCAGCACGAAACACAGGTGTATAACTATTGTTTAAGGATGCTAAGCCACCCTGATGATGCAATGGATTTGATGCAAGAAGTGTTTATTTCTGTATATAAAAGCTTGCCAAGTTTTCGCGGGGAATCGAGTTTTAACACTTGGCTTTATCAAATTGTGCACAGGCGCAGTGTTGAATATTATCGCCGCCGTAAGCTGCATCAGAGCTTGGATTCTGTACCAGAAGAAAGTTGTGAGCAGAGTGAGTTAGAAGCGAATCGACTGCAATCCGAGCAACATTATGAGCTCAAAGAAATGATGAATAATTTACCCTGGGAGCAACGCTTGGTGGTGGAGTTAAAATTTTTTCAGCACTGTACGTTTGAAGAGATAGCTGAGCAATTAGGTATTTCAACCAATACAGCTAAATCGAGACTATACAGTGCACTTGGTAAGTTAAAAGTGCATTTGGAGGCCGTAGATGGCTAATTTAGATTCATTGTTTAGCGCATGGTTAGAAGGCGAAAGTCTTACAGATGAGCAAATTGCGTTGCTACAGGCCAATGCTGAATATGCATTAATGATGAGTAATGCAATGCAATGGCAACAGCAAAGTCAGAGTTATGAAACGGTGTCAGTACCAAACTGGGATCGAGAGTCCAGTATGCCAAAAGTACAAAAATCGAATCTGTTTTTTGGTTCAGGGATGTGGGCAGTGGCTGCATCAATTGCATTTTGCGCGTGGCTTTTTGTTAGTAATCCACAGCAAGGAAATCAGCAATTACTTGAGCAAGTGGCTAAACAAACCAATTTATTAGAGTCACAACAAAAGCAAATAGATCAATTGCAAAATATTATCACTGCGCAAAATGAAGTGCAGCAGCAACAAATGTATCAGTTAGCAAAAGAAGCTATTAAGACGGGGCGAGTAGAGCGTCAGGAAGATATTGCCAGTGTGCTTGCATATATTAAAACGCAGCGAGCCCAAGACCAAGCGTACTTACGTATGCAATTAAATGATTTAGCAGAGCAAGTGGATGGTAGCCCATTGCCAACCGTTGCCAATAACTTGGAGTATTAAGATGTCAAAATACAAATCAACCACAGCTGCCTTATTGCTTTGCACAGTAGTAAGCTTATCAGCACAAGCAAGTGATGAATTAGATCAAATTCAGCGAGAAGTAGGCATAATGGAAAAAATCCTAACAGCCGCATTAAAACAAGATACCGATAACAAGGTAAGAAACGTGTCTTCAAGTTATTTGCAGCACCAAGGCGTGGTGTTTAGCTTTGATGTGCGAGGTAGCTCACGTTGGTCTTCAGTATTTGCGACTGTGCCTGATGCCCCCCTTCCACCACTGCCAGATATCGATTTTGAAGAGCTGGCTGAAATAGAAGTGCTGGGCGAACATGTGCAAGTGATTAGCGATGCTGTCGTAGTGAAAACCCAAGAGGCCTATCAACAAGCCATGGAAGTAATGCGAGAAAGCGCTGAACGAGTTCGTGAAGTAGCTGAACAAGAGCGCGATGTTAGCCGTGAAATCCGCGACCTTGAACGTGAAAAGCGCGACCTTGAATTTGACCGCCGTCACGATAAAGATGCGAAAGAGCAAGAGCTCGAAAAGCGTAAACAGGCTTTGCAAGCATCTATCAAAGAGCTTGAAAAACAGCAGCAAAAGTTGTCATTAAAACAGCAAGAAATGCGCAAAGAGTTAGCTGAGAAGAAGCAAGCGCGTGTTAAAGAACAAAAACAGCAATTGGCCGCCTTAGCTCAGCAAGTAGATAAAAGTTTATCACTGACCTTATGTGATTATGGTAGCGGCTTAAGAAGTCTACCTAATGATGAGCATGTCAGTTTTATCATTCGTGGTGTTAGCGAAGGTAAAAGTGAGCAAGTAAAAGTGTTTAAAAAATCAGATATTAAAAAGTGTGTGGTTGGTGATATAAAAGCCGCACAATTACTTGATAAAGCATCAAGTTATAGCTTTTAAGCTTTCACACTCCCAACTAAAAAAGCAGCCTAAAGTGGCTGCTTTTCATTCATTGAAAATGGTTTTAAGTCGGGTAAAAACAACAAGTAAACCCACACGACTAAATTAAAGTAAGGTACTAACCCTAGCCCTGTAAATGTTTTTACCGGATACCCTTTAAAGGTCGCATTACGGTAACATTGATACGCTATCCCTAGATTCACAATCAGTAACAAAACGATTAGTTGTGTCATCACTTTTCTCCTTTATACCGTCAATACATGGACTTAACGATGTTAAGTTATATTATGTATGTTTAATATAATATGCAATGTCATGTTTTTTTTGGATAATCACCATAAATGCATGACATTTCATCTTGCTGTGGATTTAAGTATAGATGAGTATTGTCAGTATGGAAGTTTAAAAACTAATAAAAAATGTTTAAAAATGTATTTAATTTAAGCTTTTTAAGGCTAGATAATTGTTAGTTAAACAGATTATTTTCAGATATTTTTTTAAGCTCGTCGTTTATTTTTTCAACCGGTACAGGACGAGCAATAAAGTAACCTTGACCATAGTCGACACCAATCTCTTTTAGCGCTAAGAATATCTCTTTATTTTCAACATATTCAGCAACAGAGCGTTTATCTAAAGAAGTACTAATGTCATTAATCGCTTTCACAAGCGCTAAATCGATGGGGTCATTCAACATGTCGCGGACGAATGAGCCATCAATTTTTACATGCTGAGCAGGTAATTGTTTAAGGTAGTTAAAAGTACTAAAGCCAGTTCCAAAGTCATCAATAGAGAAGTGGCAACCTAAGCCGTTTAATCGCTCGATCATGGCACGGGTAGCAGCAAGGTTATTGATACTTGCAGACTCAGTGATCTCAAAAATAATGCGTGTTGGTTCAACACTGTATTCTTTTAAGCTCGACTCAATATGTGGCAGCAAGCGCTCATCTAAAAATGACTGTGCAGACAAGTTAATCGCAACTTGATTTAGTTCGGGGTACTTGGCAACGCTTTTAATGGCATTACGAATTACACATTGATCCATCAAAAAGGTATCGTTTAAAAGCTCTAGTGCAGGAATAAACTGGTTAGGGTAGATGAGTTCATCATCAAGCGTTAAGCGTAATAAAGCTTCAAAATAGGCAACGTGACCTTGCTTGAAATCCCAAATCGGTTGATAGTGTAATTCGATAGCATCATGTTGTAATGCTTGGCGAATACTGTGGCCCCACTCAAGGCCGGCTTGTAAACTGTTGTGGCTAGAGTCTTCCTTCGAGTAGCAATGAACTAGATTTCGGCCTAAGCTCTTTGCCACATACAGAGCAATATCAGCTTGCTTTAAACACTCACTTGGATCGTTATTTTCAGCGGTTATTTGGGTTAAACCTATCGAGCAGCTAATTGAGTATTCTTGACCTTCTGAGTGAAAACGGTGTTTTTCAATCGCCATACAAATACTTTCTGCAACTAAGTGCGCATCGAGTAAGTTGGTATTTTTTAAGATCACGGCAAATTCATCACCACCTATACGGCAGATCAGGTGCTCCTCACTGATATTTGTAATGAATAACTGAGCAACCTCTTTTAAAACGATATCACCTTGTTGGTGACCTTTACTGTCATTGATAATTTTAAAGTGATCTAAGTCGATATAAATGAGCGCATGCTCGGTATCATTACTGGTGTATTTAGCTTTACAAATACGTTGTAATTGTTGGTCAAAGTAGTAGCGGTTATGCAGCTCTGTGAGCGTATCATGGAGCGCTAAGTGACGTAGTTGCAGTTCAGCTTGCTTACGTTCATGAATGTTATCGATAGTAGCAGTTATCGTTGCTGAGTTTTGGCTATTTTTAATCAGCTGTAAGCGGCACTCAACCCAAATTGCATTGCCATTTTTGTGTTTTAACTGAATTTCAACTTGTTGCTGTAACTCGCCACCACGCAAGATACTCTGAATTGTAGCCTGCAGCTTTGTTTTGCACTCAGGCAAACAAAAGTCAGTTAATGATTTCGCCAAACTAGACTTAATGCCGTAGCCCGTTAGGTGCTCCCATGCTGGGTTAATAAAGCGAATATTACCCTCTTGGTTAAACTCAAGCACCACGGTATTGAGATGTAATAAGATACGTTGGTGAGCTGAAAAAAGCTCTTTATAACGGCTTTGGCTCTGACTTAGTTGTTCTACTTTTTGCGCAAACTCTGCATAGCTCACCATAAAGTCTTCACGACGGGCGGCATGGTCGCAGACTTTACTCAATAACGAATGATCGTAAGGTGCGCGAATAAAATCAGTGACGCCAGAAAGTAACAATTGCTCTGCGTAATCTGCATCATTGTTATCTATGATGGTTACAATTGCTTGTTTAGGGTTGTGCTGTAAAATTTCACTAATCAATCCGGCTGCGGTATCAGAGTGAGATTCAGTGGCATCTATCAGTACAATGGCAAACTTTTGCTGCAAATAGGTGGCAAGGGCCGCTTTTGTTGATGTGGTATGGGTAATAGCGAAGCTGAGTTTTAGCTGTTCGCTAATGTCATTTGCTTTACGGTTATCTGTTTCAAGTAGTAATAAATTAAGGCGACTACTTTTTTCAAGGTGAGTTGATAACACGTTTGCCAGTACTTGCGGTAGCATATCTTGGCGCTCAAACGGCAGTACGGCATCAATACCATAGCTTCGTGCAGTGGTTTCGGCTATACGTTCACAATAAATTGGAGGAGTAAGTAAAATCGGTGTGTTTTTTGGGGTCTTTAATAACCCAGAGCGAATCATGCGCGAGAAGCGCCAGCCATCAATTTTACCGACCTCAAGGCCTGTAATGATAATATCCACAGGGTGGCTTTTGAGAATTTTTAGCGCATCTTGAGAGTCACTAGCTTCGATAAAGGTGAAGACATTAAGCTTATTTAATGTAGTCTTAATTGTTTCACGCTCAGCAACGCTCGCGTTCAAAATTAGCAGCTTTAACTGCTTTGCCATGGCGCTACTACCTCTTACTTAACCCATGTTTAGTGAATAAGCTAGAATAATGACATTTTGCCTAATCTACAAGCAAACTTTACCTAAAAGCGGTTATTAAGCACTTAAGTCTAAAATCGCCTTTAGCGAGCGCTAAGATGGTGCAGTGCTTTGCTTGAGGTAGTGGGCGTATCAGAGTAAACTTGGCGCGTTTTTATTAATGAGAGATATGCTCCATGCGCGTAGCTGATTTTAGCTTTGACCTTCCTGATGAATTAATAGCTCGTTTTCCTAAAGCAGATCGAACTAGCAGCCGTTTACTGACGCTTGATGGCCCGTCAGGGCAAGTTGAGCACAAAGTATTTAGTGATATTTTATCGCTCGTTAACGAAAATGACTTATTAGTTTTTAATAACACCAAAGTGATCCCTGCTCGCATGTTCGGGCAAAAAGAGTCGGGTGGTAAGCTAGAGGTATTGGTCGAGCGTGTGCTTGATGAGCACCGAGTCCTGGCTCATGTACGTGCCAGCAAATCACCAAAACCAGGATCAAAAATCATTCTTGAAGGTAAAGCTGAAGCAATCATGGTTGCCCGTCACGGTGAGCTATTTGAGCTTGAATTTGCCAAAGACGAAAATGTACTTGATATTCTTAATGACATTGGGCACATGCCATTGCCACCCTATATTGACCGCCCTGATAACGAATCAGACCGTGAGCGTTACCAAACAGTATATGGTGAAAAACCAGGTGCAGTTGCAGCCCCAACTGCAGGCCTGCATTTTGACGATAAGTTAATGGCAGCCTTAAAAGATAAAGGCATTAACATGGCGTTTGTGACTTTGCATGTTGGTGCAGGTACTTTCCAGCCTGTGCGCGTTGACTCAGTTGATGAGCATGTCATGCACTCAGAGTACATCGAAGTACCACATGAAGTGGTTAAAGCGGTAGCTGAAACGAAAGCAAAAGGTGGTCGTGTAATTGCGGTGGGTACTACGTCAGTGCGTTCGTTAGAGTCAGCTGCTAAAGTGCACGGCGGCAAATTAGATACATATTTTGGTGATACCGATATCTTTATCTACCCGGGTTATCAGTTCAATGTGGTTGATGCCATGGTGACAAATTTTCACTTACCTGAATCAACGTTAATCATGTTAGTGAGTGCTTTTGCTGGCCAAGAGAACATTATGGGTGCCTACCATACGGCTATTGAGCAGCAGTATCGCTTCTTTAGTTATGGTGATGCGATGTTCTTAACGCGCAAATAACTATAAAAAGCCCAGTTTTTTAACTGGGCTTTTTATTTTCGAATTTAGCCCAATTTATAGTAATAAACCCGCAAACAGGGTAGAATCGAGCGGTTAAATTATAGCTTGTTGGACTGTTTTTCCGACACTGAGGATAATATGAAATTTGAATTAGACCGCACTGACGGTAAAGCGCGCCGCGGCCGCTTGATTTTTGAACGTGGTGTTGTAGAAACGCCAGCATTTATGCCCGTAGGTACTTACGGTACTGTTAAAGGCATGACGCCTGACGAAGTGAAAGATACCGGCGCGCAAATTTGCCTAGGTAACACTTTCCACTTAATGCTGCGTCCTGGTACAGAAATCATTAAGCAACACGGTGATTTACACGACTTTATGAATTGGGATCGTCCAATCCTAACTGATTCAGGCGGTTTCCAAGTATTCAGCTTAGGCGCTATGCGTAAAATCACTGAAGAAGGCGTAATGTTCAGCTCACCAGTTAATGGTGAAAAAATCATGCTTTCGCCAGAAAAAGCGATGCAAGTTCAGCGTGATTTAGGCTCTGACATCGTGATGATTTTTGACGAATGTACGCCATACCCTGCGACAGAAAAAGAAGCTAAAGATTCTATGGAGTTATCACTTCGTTGGGCTAAACGTTCAAAAGAAGGTCATGGCGATAACCCAGCTGCGCTATTTGGTATTATTCAAGGTGGTATGTATCCTGAGCTTCGTGCACAATCACAAAAAGGCCTAGAAGAAATCGGCTTTGATGGTTATGCCTTAGGTGGTTTATCGGTAGGTGAGCCGAAAAATGAGATGATCAATATTCTTGATCACTGTGCTTACAAAATGCCTGAAGACAAGCCTCGTTACTTAATGGGCGTTGGTAAACCAGAAGATTTAGTTGAAGCGGTTCGCCGTGGTATCGATATGTTTGACTGTGTAATGCCTACGCGTAATGCTCGTAACGGTCATTTATTCGTAACAGGCGGCATTGTTAAAATCCGTAATGCAGTCCATAAAACAGACACGGGTCCACTGGATCCAGAGTGTGATTGTCATACTTGTAAAAACTATTCACGTGCATACTTGCATCATCTTGATAAATGTAATGAAATCTTAGGCGCACGTCTAAACACGATTCATAACTTACGTTATTATCAACGCGTGATGGAAGGCTTACGTAATGCCATTAGCAATGGCAAACTAGACGAATTTGTTGCAGATTTTTATGCACGCCGCGGCCAAGAAGTGCCTGAGCTTGCAGATACATCAGATTAAATTTTTAGAAAAATTAAAGAGGAAGTGAAATGAGTTTATTCATCTCAAACGCCCACGCAAGTGCGGCAGGTGCAGCACCAGCAGGTGGTGGCATGGAAATGCTGATCATGTTGGGTATTTTCGGTCTGGTATTTTATTTCTTAATCTACCGTCCACAAGCTAAGCGCGTAAAAGAGCATAAAGCACTAATGAGCGCAATGGCAAAAGGCGACGAAGTACTAACGCAAGGTGGTTTAGTGGGTAAGATTGCTAAAATCGCTGATGACAAAGACTTCATCGTGATTTCATTAAATGACCAAGCAGAAGTAACAGTACAAAAATCAGCTGTTTCTGCAGTATTGCCTAAAGGCACTATGAAGTCGCTATAACAATAAAAATAAGGACTCACACGTGTTAAACAAGTTTCCATTATGGAAGTATTTACTTGTTCTTGTAGTGTTAGTCGTTGGTATTTTATATGCCTCTCCTAACTTGTATGGCCGTGACCCGGCCATACAAGTATCGGGCACTAAAGGTACTGATGCTGACCTCAGCGTACTCGATAAAGTAAATGCGACTCTCAAAGAACATAACGTTACTGTTAAATCAAGTAAACTTGAAGACGGACAAATTCTGGTTCGTTTTAAGAATGTTGAAGACCAACTAAAAGCGCAAGATCTACTGCGTGATTCCCTTAGTGAAGATTATATCTCTGCAATCAATATGGCTCCTGCTCAACCAGAGTGGTTAAAGTCACTGGGTGGTAACCCAATGAAGCTAGGCCTAGATTTAAGCGGTGGTGTTCACTTTACTATGGAAATCGACATGGCGACGGCGGTTGATACTCAGCTTGAGCAAATGGAACAAGATTTCAAAAGTGACTTACGTGAAGAAAAACTACGTTATCGTACTATTCGCCGTGTAGCGAATAGTGAGCGATTACGTGTTGAAATGCGTAACGAAGAAGATAAAGACGCTGCAGAGCGTTTCTTATCAACACGTTACCCATTAAACGTTTATGTTGATGATAGCAGCAGCGATAATGCTTTTTATGCCAGCATGAGCGAGCAAAAGCTTAAAGAAATTCGTGATTACGCTATCAAACAAAACGAAACGATTATTCGTAACCGTATTAACCAGATTGGTGTTGCAGAGCCGAACGTACAGCGTCAAGGTGCTGAGCGCATTATCGTGCAGCTTCCGGGTGTACAAGATACAGCTCGTGCAAAAGAAATTCTTGGTGCAACAGCAACATTAGAATTCCGCGAAGTTGATGAAAACGCAGATGCAAGTGCTGCGCTTCAGGGCCGTTTACCGCCTGGTACTGAAATGATTATGGCTCGTGAAGGTTACCCTGTGGTACTTAAGCAACGCATCATCCTTGAAGGTAGCCACATTACTGGCGCGCAATCAGGTATGGATGAGTATCAACGTCCACAAGTTAGCATCACGCTAGACAGTAAAGGTGGCGCGAAAATGAATGCGTTCACTAAGCGTGCGATCGGTAAACGCATGGCAACGGTATTTATCGAATATAAGCCATCAGGTAAAACAGATGAAAATGGTAAAGCACTTCCACCAATTAAAGTTGAAGAAGTGATTAACGTGGCGACGATTCAAGCGCGTCTTGACCGTTCATTCCGTATTACTGGTATCGATAACCCAGCTGAAGCACATAATCTTAGCTTATTACTACGTGCGGGTGCACTTGTTGCGCCAATTCAAATTGTTGAAGAGCGCACGGTAGGTCCAAGCTTAGGTCAGGAAAACATTGAAGCGGGTATGACCGCGGTTGTGCTTGGTTTCGTGTTTGTACTTTTATTTATGCTTGTTTATTACAAAGGTTTCGGCATGGTGGCGAATATCGCCCTAGGTGCCAACTTAGTACTAATCGTCGGTGTAATGTCGCTTATCCCAGGTGCAGCGCTAACGCTACCGGGTATTGCCGGTATCGTACTAACCGTAGGTATGGCCGTTGATGCCAACGTACTTATCTTCGAACGTATTCGTGAAGAACTTGCAGATGGCCGCAGTCCACAACAAGCGGTTCATTTTGGTTACGACAGCGCGTTTAGCACAATTTTAGATGCTAATATCACAACGCTTATCGCAGCAGTGATCCTATTTGCAGTGGGTACTGGTCCTATTGCTGGTTTCGCAGTAACGCTAGCGATTGGTATTATCACCTCTATGTTTACAGCCATTGTTGGTACCCGTGCGGTAATCAACTTGTTTATTGGCGGTAAGCGCGTTGAGAAGTTGTCGATTTAGGAGTCAGCATGCAAATTTTAAAACTCGGTGGTAAAACACTCCCGTTTATGAAGTTAAGAAAGTTTGCCATGGCACTATCAACTTTGTTGATTTTGGCTTCTTTCGTATCGTTTTTTACTAAAGGCTTAAATTTTGGTCTCGACTTCACTGGCGGTACCGCTGTTGAGGTAGGCTTTACACAGGCACCTGATCTTAAAGAAGTTCGTGATGCAATCACTGAAAGTGGCTTTGAAGATTTTTCGGTGCAACTGTTTGGCTCAAGTAAAGAGATTCTAGTGCGTCTTGCTCCGCAAGGTCCTGGCGTAAAAGCAGAAGTAATTGGTAACCAAATCATTACGGCATTACAAAAAGTTGAGTCGACAGTAGAAATGCGTCGTATCGAATTTGTTGGCCCAAGTGTTGGTGAAGATCTGAAAGAGCAGGGTGGCCTTGCCATGTTAACTGCGCTTATCTGTATCTTAATTTACGTTGCGTTTCGTTTTGAATGGCGTTTTGCGGTCGGTGCAGTATCAGCACTATTACACGACGTTATCATTACATTAGGTTTATTCTCAGTGCTTGGCCTTGAGTTTGACTTAACGATTCTTGCGGCAATTTTGGCGGTAATAGGTTACTCACTCAACGATACCATCGTTGTATCTGACCGTATCCGTGAAAATTTCCGTAAGGTGCGTATTGATGACACGATTGAAATTATCGATATTTCATTAACGCAAACGTTAAACCGTACCCTAGTAACTTCAATCACCACTATCTTAGTATTGATTGCGTTATTTGGCTGGGGTGGTCAAACGATCCACGGTTTCGCAACTGCATTACTATTTGGTGTATTCATCGGTACTTACTCATCTATCTATGTTGCCTCAGCTGTAGCAATTGCAATGGGTGTAAGTAAAGAAGACTTAATTCCAGAAGTAATAGAAAAAGAAGGTGCGGATCTCGATCCTATGCCTTAACCAGTGTTACAAAAAAAAACCGCCCTAGGGCGGTTTTTTTATGGGAGAAATTATGAAACACCTGATGTTTAGTGTGTTTATACTTTTAATGCTTAGCGCTTGTGGCAAAAAAGCAGAGCCAGAACAGACTGAAATACAACAATCACCTGAGGTGACTCTAGGGCAGCAGTTCGACAGCTATCAAGGGTTGGCTTGGCAAGTTGTAGTAGCATTACAAAACCAATCAACTGCTCAGCAATTACAAGATCTGACGCTTAAGCTAATTAGTTCATCAACTGGTTTGTTTTTAAACCTTAAAGCACAGCTGCCAGAATGTGAGGCAAGTTTGCAAGCGATGGCAAACGCAACAGAGTTTCAGCAACAGCAAAGTGATGATACAGAAGCGTTGAAGAATGAAATTACGATTAACTTAGAACCGGAGCTTCCAGAATTTGCAGCTGCAAGTTGCTATCACGCGCAGCAGTTATTACTTAATCCGCTTGCAATTTATAAATTAGCGCAACAAGCTGATTTAGCACAGAGTGATTACCAAAAAGCGAATCTAAAAATGATTGATAGTTTTGCCCGTATTAAACAGCTTGAGCTGATCACTGCCATTGACTAGTCTGCACTCGTCATCGCCTTGCCATAAAATTGTCATACAAGGTTGCTAATTTAGCCTCCTATTTGTATTTTTTAGGCTAGGTGTAAGGTGAACGCACAACTACAGCAGATCTTAGATAACAGTGCAATTGAAACCTTGTTTCAACCTATCTTTGACATTTCTAATCAACATATTTTGGGCTACGAGGCGTTAAGTCGCGGCCCGAAAGGGTCTGAGTTAGAAATGCCGAGTAGATTGTTCAGCGCAGCCATTGATTGCAATAAGATCTCTGAATTAGAGCTACTTTGCCGCAGTAGAGCAATTGAAAACTTTGTTAAGCTCAATCTTGAGGGTAAGTTGTTCTTAAACGTAAGTCCTAAAACTTTACTCGACCCTTGCCACCCTAAGGGTGAAACATTACATCTAGTTGAACACTTTGGTCTTGCAACTAATCGCGTGGTTATTGAGGTTACAGAGCAAGAAAAAGTGGATGATGGCTTTTTATTGTTAAAGACCATTGCCCATTATCGTGAGTTAGGTTTTTCGATTGCCATTGATGACTTAGGCGCTGGCTATTCGGGTTTAAAGCAATGGTCTGAGTTATGTCCTGAGTTTGTAAAAATAGACCGCTACTTTATCGATCATTGTGACCAGAGTGTCGTTAAAAAAGAGTTTTTAAAGTCAATTATTGAGCTTGCAAAAGCCACCAATACGCAAGTGATAGCAGAAGGCATTGAGCGGGCTGAGGAACTTCGTCTACTCGAAATTTTGGGCGTGCAGCATGCACAAGGTTTTTTACTGGAAAGGCCGAGCTTGCAGCCTAGTTACGAAATTAATATCCACTGCTTAAAGCACTTGGAGTCATCAGACAATAGCAATACATTTGAGCAGTCAATGGCGATTGGTTGGTTAGCGGTAGAGCACGCTAATATTGAAGCAACAACACGCTGTAAAGATGCTCACAGTATTTTTGAACAAGATAAAACCCTAACTAGCCTTGCCGTACTAGAGCACAATATCCCCGTTGGTTTATTACATCGAGATCAACTTACTGAAGTATTTGCCGCTCCTTATGGCCATGCACTTTACGACAAGCAACCAGTTACTTCTTTAATGGATAAGCAGCCGTTAGTGGTAGACGAAAACGAGTTACTCGATACGGTAAGTCAGCAAATTACCGAATTTGAGTTTGATATTCGACGTCACATTGTGATCACCCGTAGTGGCGAATACTTAGGCTTGGCACCACTACGTAATATCTTAAAACACATTACAGAAGAAAAAATCCGCCATGCACAACATGCCAATCCGCTAACTATGTTGCCGGGTAATGTCGCTATTAACGAAGCAATTGAACTTAGACTTCGCAATAATTACCCATTCTCGTTAGCCTATGTTGATTTAAACCACTTTAAACAATTCAATGACCTGTATGGGTACGCCAGTGGTGATAGCGTTATAAAGCTGCTTGCAGAAGTAATCGTAGAGGCCTGTAGTATTAGCAAAGGCTTTGTGGGTCACATTGGTGGTGATGACTTTATGGTAGTGTTTGATAAAAATGATGCAGAGCAAGTATGCCATGACATTATCGATAAATTTGAGCTGCAGTCTCGCGCCTTTTTCACCCCAGAGCATATGGAGCAAGGGGGTTACTGGGCAAGTAACCGAGAAGGTAAAAAGCAGTTTGTGCCATTACTTACATTATCAATAGGTTTGGTTAAGCCTGATTTGAAGCTTTGCATCAACAGCCACCAAGTTGCAGCGCTGGCTACTGATGCGAAAAAAGAGGCCAAGCGCTATCAGAGTAGCCACTTGTTTGTATGTAAACGCAGCCGGCCAGCTCCTGCAGTGGTGCGTTTAAGCTGTCAAAAAGATGAAGCACTTACTATTAACTCATGAAGAAATTTGAAGTTTGTTTAATTTTACTTGTGTCCCTGTTTAACTGGGTGTAGCTTAAAAAAAACACATTAACAAAAATAACAATGAAGCGACTATGTAGTGCAATATTAATATTGCTGAGCCTAGGATACAGCCTTGCTACTGAAGCTAACAATGTGGTGAATTTAGCGGTTGAGCAACGCCCATTTTATAAACGTGATTATTATCTTCATGAATTACTGACAGCGGCGTTACGTGCCGGTAATTACCAAGCAGAAATCAATGAAGTACTTGTTCATCCTCACCAACAGCGTACTTTGCTTATGCTTGATGCAAAGCAAGCCGATTTGTTTTGGAGTATGACAAGCCCAGAGCGTGAACACTTAGCCATTGCTGTACCCGTCCCTTTGTTTAAGGGTTACATAGGCAAACGAGCGCTACTTACCAAACGAGCGTTTGTGCCTCGTTTTAAAGATGTAAAAACGAAACAAGATTTAGCACCGTTTACAGCCATACAGGGTCATGATTGGCCTGATACTAAAATTCTTGCGCAAAATGGTCTATCTGTCAGGCCGTTAGCAAATTATCAAGCAATGTTTAGTTTAGTGATCAGAGGGCGAGTTGATTATTTTCCGCGTTCGTTCATTGAAGTCATTTCAGAAATGGAACAAGTAAAGAGTGACGAGCTGGTTATAGTGCCTGACCTTTATATTAGTTACCCAACAGCATTTTACTTTTTTGTCAGCAACCACAGGCCAGAACTCGCTGAGGTGTTATTGAAAGGACTCACCAAGATGAAAAGCACGGGCGAGTTTGAGCAATTATTTGCGAGCTACTTTGCTGAGGACTTAGCCAAATTGCCATTTAAAGAAGGTGAAGTAACAGAGATAGAACTCGATAACGATTATTTTCAGCCACAAAAAAAGGAGCCTTAGCTCCTTTTTGTATGTAAATCTGTATTACAACCGCTATTAGCGAAGTAGTGATTCAGTTAACACTGGGCGAATTTCACGAATGATCGCTTGAGTTAACTTAGGTGCGCCACAAATGATGTTGCCGCTTTGGTTATAGTTAATACCACCTGCGAAATCAACAACCATACCGCCAGCTTCTTTAACTAAAAGCTCGCCTGCCGCTGTGTCCCATGGCTTAAGGCCAATTTCAAAGAAACCATCAACACGACCCGCAGCAACATAAGCCATATCTAACGCAGCAGAACCTGCACGGCGGATATCAGCAGTTTGAATGAAAAGTGCTTTAAACGCTTCAGAGTATGCGTCTAAGTGGTGCTTTTGTTTGAATGGGAAACCAGTTGCAAGTATAGAACCTGCTAACTCGTTAGTTTTAGTTACGCGTAAACGCTTGCTGTTAAGCTGTGCGCCTTGACCACGTGAAGCAGTGAATAATTCACCGCGAATTGGATCATAGATAACAGCTTGATCTAAACGACCTTTAACTTTAAGTGCAATTGATACTGCGAAATGAGGGATACCCTTGATGAAGTTAGTTGTGCCATCAAGTGGATCAACAATCCATTGGTAATCTGCATCTTTACCTTTGTGCTCACCAAGCTCTTCACCTACGATACAGTGATCAGGGTAAGATTTTAAAATGGTATCACGAATTGCGGCTTCAGCTTCTTTATCGATGTTAGTCACTAAGTCGTTAGTGCCTTTTTGTTGTACATCAACTTTTGATAAATCTTCACTTGCACGAAGTAAAATTTTGCCTGCGTTACGCGCAGCGCGAACCGCAATGTTTAACATTGGATGCATAGCATTACCTTTGGGTTGTAAAAGAACGAATATATTTAAGCCGGCGTATTCTAGCGATTTCTAGCGTAAAGTAAACAATAAACTCGAATAAATTAGGTTGTTTTTTGTACAGGGTTGAAATGTAAGGGGATCCTATTGCACAACAAGCGGTAAGCTTTAAGTTTGAAGTCGAACGGTGTTGTTTTTCAGGGGGTTGTCAAAGGCCTGCCTCGTAGGAGGTACTTTAGTGCCGAAAATATTTACACAAAGAGAAGTGAATGAGAAGAAAATGAGGAATTGATAATTATGTTTTCTCAAAAGCGCAGCGCCTCTTATCCTCTTTTTACGATTGATGTAGGCGTGAAATTTATTTCGCGCGAAAATATACTCACAAAGAGAAGTGAATGAGAAGAAAATGAGGAACTGATAATTATGTTTTCTTGTTTTCTCTAAAGCGCAGCGTCTCTTTATCTATTTGTGATAATTTGGTTTTCTCAGTGTAGCGATAAACGCCTCTGTGTTCTCTGTGGTTCAAATATGTTTTTGCAAAAGAGAAGTGAGCGAGAAGAAAATAAGAAAGTGACAATAAGGCTTTTTTTGTTTTCTCTAAAGCGCAGCGCCTCTTATTCTCTTTGTGAATCATAGAAGTGTTGCGCGATGTAAAATCGTACCTACAATGCTTGCTTACCGCCCAAAGCATATCGCCTAGCGCTTGCAGCCATGCTATAATCCCCGCAATTTTTGACTTTCAGTAAGTAACAACGCAATGACACTTGATGATATTCGTATCGTATTAGTAAACACATCACATTCTGGTAATATTGGCTCAGCGGCACGTGCTATGAAAACGATGGGCTTATCAAATTTATATCTTGTTGATCCTGCTTGTGAAATTGATAGTCATGCGAGTGCGCTTGCTGCAGGTGCCACGGATGTTTTAGGTAAAGCTGTGGTTGTTGATACGCTATCTGATGCAATTGCTGATTGTAGTTTAACAATTGGTACGAGTGCACGCTCACGTACTTTATCTTGGCCTATGGTTGAGCCGCGTGAATGTGGTGAAAAACTAGTGGCTGAAGCTGAGCATGGTCCAGTAGCATTGGTATTTGGCCGCGAAAATAGTGGTTTAACTAACGAAGAACTACAACAATGTAACTACCACGTATGTATTCCTGCGAACCCTGAATACAGCTCGCTAAATCTAGCAATGGCTGTGCAAACATTGTGTTATGAAACACGTATGGCTTATTTAAACAAACAGCCAAAAGCACAAGAAGAAGACGAAGCAACCTACCCAAATGCAAAGCAAACTGAGCTGTTTTACGAGCACTTAGAGCAAACTCTAAATGATACAGGTTTTATCATCAAGCAACACCCAGGTATGGTGATGACAAAACTTCGTCGTTTATTCAACCGCGCACGCCCAGAAGAAGCAGAGATGAACATCTTACGCGGTATTCTTACCTCAATTAATAAGTCTATAAAATAATCACAGGTTATAAGTATAATACTTGACTAAATTACTCAGGTAATTAGAATAGACCTAGTACTTGACCATTTTTGTCAGGTATTAGGTTTTATCAGTGGCAAGTATCAATTTTTATCAAGTGATAATACTTGACTATTTTGGTCTGGTAATTAAAATTTGCACACCTTAGCGTGCAGTAACATCGGGGGCTCTATGAAGTTAACATCAAAAGGCAGATACGCAGTAACCGCCATGTTGGATGTTGCACTACATACAAATGTGGGTGCAGTTCCCCTTGCCGATATTTCTGAACGCCAAGAGATTTCGCTATCTTATCTCGAACAATTATTCGCCCGTTTACGTAAAAACGGCCTTGTGACCTCTGTGCGTGGCCCAGGTGGCGGATATTTACTTGGTAGAGAAGCAAACGAAATTTCTGTCGGCGATGTGATTAATGCCGTAGATGAGTCTGTTGATGCAACACGTTGTCACAATGCAACGGGTGGTTGCCAAAGCGGCATGCGCTGTTTGACTCACACCCTATGGTCGGACTTAAGCGCACGTATCGAAGATTTTTTAAATAGTATTACCCTTGCTGAATTGGTGGAAAAGTCAGATGTGAAAGAAGTCGCATCTCGCCAAGATAACAGCATCAACACTGCAATTAAGCAACTGGAAAACATTCAAGTAAGCTGTCAACTGTAGCTTGACGAAAGCGGAGAGAGAAATGAAGTTACCGATTTATTTAGATTACGCAGCAACCACGCCTGTTGATGAACGTGTGGCAAAAGAAATGATGCAATGCCTGACTATGGACGGTAATTTTGGTAACCCTGCATCACGCTCACACCGTTTTGGTTGGCAAGCAGAAGAAGCGGTTGATCAAGCGCGTACAGATATTGCTGATCTGATCAACGCTGACCCGCGTGAAATTGTTTTCACTTCAGGTGCTACAGAATCAAATAACCTAGCAATTAAAGGTGCTGCGCAGTTCTATAAAAAGAAAGGCAAGCACGTTATCACTGTTAAAACTGAGCACAAAGCAGTGCTTGATACGTGTCGTGAACTAGAGCGCCAAGGTTTCGAAGTAACCTATATGGACGTTGAAGAAAACGGTTTACTTGACCTTAAAAAGCTTGAAGCTGCCATGCGTGACGACACGGTGCTTGTGAGTGTAATGCACGTAAATAACGAGCTAGGTGTTATCCAAGATATCGCGACAATCGGCGAAATGTGCCGTGAGCGTAAAATTATGTTCCATGTTGATGCTGCACAAAGCGCAGGTAAAGTACTTATCGACGTGCAACAGTTAAAAGTAGATTTTATGTCGTTCTCTGGCCACAAAGTATATGGCCCGAAAGGTGTAGGCGCACTTTATGTTCGTCGTAAGCCTCGCGCACGTTTAGAAGCACAAATGCACGGTGGTGGTCATGAGCGTGGTATGCGTTCAGGCACACTTGCTACTCACCAGTTAGTAGGTATGGGTGCGGCATTTAGAATCGCTAAAGAAGATTTCGAAAAAGACCATGCACACATCAGCGCACTTCGTAAGCGTTTGGTTGATGGCATTATGGCTGATATGGACGAAGTTTACTTCAATGGTGAACCAAGCCAGTCAGTTCCGGGTATTGTAAACATCAGCTTCAACTTTGTTGAAGGTGAGTCGTTATTAATGGCTGTTAAAGACATTGCTGTTTCATCAGGTTCAGCCTGTACCTCAGCAAGCTTAGAGCCTTCTTATGTACTACGTGCATTAGGCCGTAATGACGAGTTAGCACACAGCTCAATTCGTTTCAGCATTGGCCGCTTTACGACTGAAGAAGAGATTGATTACACCGTTGAACTAATCAAAAACTCGATCGGCCGTTTACGTGAGATGTCTCCTTTATGGGAAATGCATCAAGAAGGTATTGATTTAGATTCAGTTGAGTGGGCGCATCACTAATCAGTGATTGCCGCCGCTAGCAGGTAGTGAGGATAGTATTATGGCTTATAGTGATAAAGTAATCGATCATGTTGAAAATCCACGTAACGTGGGTGCTTTAGACAAAAATGATCCGTCAGTTGCAACAGGCATGGTGGGTGCACCAGCATGTGGTGACGTAATGAAATTGCAAATCAAAGTATCACCAGAAGGTGTAATTGAAGATGCAAAATTCAAAACATATGGTTGTGGTAGCGCAATCGCTTCTTCTTCACTTGTAACTGAGTGGGTAAAAGGCAAAACATTAGATGAAGCTGCAACAATCAAAAACACTGATATCAGTGCTGAGCTTGAATTACCACCAGTGAAAATTCACTGTTCAATTTTAGCAGAAGACGCGATTCAAGCAGCAATTGCTGACTACAAAAGCAAACAAGCGAAGTAAGAGATAAATTCATGGCAGTGACATTGACAGATGCGGCAGCAAACCGCGTAGAATCATTTTTAGCAAATCGCGGCAAAGGCATTGGCCTACGCGTTGGCATTAAAACGACGGGCTGTTCAGGTCTTGCTTATGTTCTTGAATTTGTTGATGAGTTAGCTGACGGCGACGAAATTTTTGAAAGCCGTGGCGTGAAAGTTATCGTTGATGCCAAAAGCTTAGTTTACATTGATGGTACTGAGCTTGATTACACCAAAGAAGGTTTGAATGAAGGGTTTAAATTTAACAACCCGAACCAAGCCGATGAGTGTGGTTGCGGCGAAAGCTTCACCGTTTAAGCTTAACAAACTTTCTTTGCTTGAAGCCCTGCCTATGTAGGGCTTTGTTATTTCCTGTTTACCGAGTTGGATTATGTAATGCGTTACTTTGAGTTATTTGCAATTCCAGTAGATTACAACATTGATTTAGCGACTATTAATAAAAACTACCTCGAGCTGCAACGCGCAGTTCATCCAGATCGCCACGCAAGCTCCAGTAGCCGCGATAAACTACTCGCTGTGCAAAATGCAGCTGAAATCAATGATGCATTACAAACTTTAAAACACCCGGTAAAACGTGCTGAATACATGCTAAGTGAACTAGGTGTTGATATTCGCGCCGAGCAACAAACATTGCAAGATCCGTTATTCTTAATGCAGCAAATGGAACTGCGTGAAGAATTAGAAGAACTTGAAAATGCCGCAGATCCTGATGCAGCAATTGCCCAGTTTGAAGCGCAAATTAAACAACTCGATAAACAATACAGCAGCGAATTAGCCGCTCAGTTGGCAAGTAACGACGAGCAACAATGGCAAGCTGCCGCTGACAATATTCGTAAATTGAAGTTTGTTTATAAGTTACGCGATGAACTAGAGCGTATTGAAGACAGTTTATTTGATGATTAATCGTTAGTTGTTTTAAAGCAGCTATTTAAGAGTTTAAAAAGAGCATTATGGCATTATTGCAAATTGCTGAGCCGGGGCAGAGCGCGGCACCACATGAGCACAAATTAGCAGTCGGTATAGACCTTGGTACGACTAACTCGTTAGTTGCAACAGTGCAAAGCGGCGAAGCTCGCACACTGACTGATTTAGCGGGCAATGCGATGCTTCCATCGGTTGTGCAATACCAAACTGATAGCATTATTGTAGGTGAACGAGCAGCGGCTGCTGCTACTCAAGACCCTGCAAACACATTAATCTCGGTGAAACGTTTCTTAGGTAAAACGCAGGCTGAAATCGAAAAAAGCTATGGTCAACTGCCTTATGAATTTTGTGAGCATGATGGCTCATTAGCAATCAGCACAGTTGCGGGTGCAATTAGTCCTGTCACTGCATCGAGTGAAATTCTAAAAGCATTAAAACTGCGTGCAGAAGACAGCTTTGCAGGCCAAGATATTCTAGGTGCGGTAATTACTGTACCAGCGTATTTTGATGATGCGCAGCGACAAAGCACAAAAGATGCTGCAGAGCTTGCCGGTATTAAGGTTTTACGTTTATTAAACGAGCCAACGGCTGCGGCTGTTGCTTACGGCCTTGATTCGGGTCAAGAAGGTATTATCGCTGTATACGATTTAGGTGGCGGTACCTTCGATATTTCTATTTTACGTTTACACCAAGGTGTATTCGAAGTGCTTGCCACTGGCGGTGACTCGAGCCTTGGTGGTGACGATTTTGACTCGCTATTAGTTGATTACTTTAAAACACAAACTGGTGTGAGTGAGCTTTCTGCATCGGTGTTACGTTTATTCATCAACAAAGCCAAAGCATGTAAAGAAGCATTAAGCCAATACCAAACTGTTAATGTCGGTTTAGAGTTTGATGGTCAAAGCCACAAAGTTGAAGTTACCCGCGAAACCTTTGATGAGCTCGCTCTTAGCCTTGTGAAGAAAACACTCCGTTCTTGTCGCCGTGCCGTAAAAGATGCCGGTATCGAGAACGAAGAAGTACTACAAGTTGTAATGGTTGGCGGCTCGACTCGTATGCCAATTGTACGCTCTCAAGTTGCTGCATTTTTTGATAAAGAGCCACTGACTTCTATTGACCCAGATCGCGTGGTTGCACTTGGTGCGGCACTTCAAGCAGATGTACTGGTTGGCAATAAGCCTGACTCAGACATGCTGCTATTAGATGTATTACCACTGTCACTAGGTCTTGAGACTATGGGTGGCTTGGTTGAGAAAATCATTCCACGTAACACCACGATTCCTGTTGCACGTGCCCAAGAGTTCACCACTTTCAAAGATGGTCAAACAGCTATGTCACTGCATGTATTACAAGGTGAGCGTGAGCTAGTTGATGATTGTCGTTCATTGGCTAAATTTAGCTTAAAGGGTATTCCGGCAATGGCTGCAGGTGCTGCGCATATTCGCGTAACCTTTAAAGTTGATGCTGATGGCTTATTAAGTGTATCGGCAATGGAAAAATCAACTGGTGTACAAGCTGAAATTCAGGTGAAACCATCATTTGGTTTATCGGACGACCAAGTTGCAAACATGCTTAAAGAATCAATGACTAACGCTAAAGACGATATGCAAGCGCGGATGCTTAAAGAGCAACAAGTTGAAGCGTTACGTGTTGTTGAAGCGCTTGAAGCATCACTCGCAACCGACAGTGCATTACTTGATGAACAAGAATTAGGTGCGTTAAAAGCAGAAATTGCTAAACTTGTTGCCGTACGCGAAAGCGCAACAACACCTGCAGAAATTAAAGCAGCGATTGAAGCTGTAGACAATGCAAGTAGCGAATTTGCTGCTCGCAGAATGGATGCATCAATCAAAAAAGCGCTGCAAGGGCAGTCAGTAGACGAAGTTTAACGAGGTAAGGTATGCCACAAATTATTTTTCTTCCACACGAAGAGTTATGCCCAGAAGGCGCTGCAATTGAAGCTCCTGCAGGTGAAACAGTATTAGATGTTGCGCTAAAAAATGGTATTAGCATTCCACATGCGTGTGAAAAATCATGCGCGTGTACAACATGCCACTTAATCATCCGTGAAGGTTTTGACTCTCTAGATGAAAGTGATGAGTTAGAAGACGACATGCTTGATAAAGCATGGGGTCTTGAGCCAGAGTCACGCCTTGGTTGCCAAGCAGTGATTAAAGATGAAGATTTAGTGGTTGAAATTCCAAAGTATAATCTCAATATCGTTAATGAAGAGCATTAATTTTTAACGGCTTTGATTTCGTAAAAACCGCTGTAGTTGCTTGGTCTCTACAGCGGTTTTTTGTTTTTAGAGCTGATAGCTGACAGCTTTTACTTGGAGGTTCTATGTCTGATTTGGTTTTTTCTGATTCGTTTATCGACGGTGACTTTTACTCTACAAGCCAGCGTTTTAGTGTAGATAACCCTGCAACTGGACAAGCAATTACGCAGGTCTCTAATATTGATGAGGCTGGCGTTGAGCAAGCAATAAAAAGTGCTGACGAGGCATTTAGCAAGCTAAAGAAAACAACTGCCACAGAGCGCAGTGAAACGTTACGCCGTTGGTATGAGTTAGTCATTGAGCACAAGCAACAGCTCGCTGAACTAATGACCAAAGAGCAGGGCAAACCATTAAAAGAGTCGTTAGGTGAAGTTGAATACGGTGCGGGCTTTATTAAATGGTTTAGTGAAGAAGCTAAGCGTAGTTACGGCGATAATATCCCTGCCACCGACAGCCAACATCGTTTATCAACCATAAAACAACCAATCGGTGTGGTTGCTGGGATCACACCTTGGAATTTTCCGATCGCGATGATCACCCGTAAAGTGGCACCAGCATATGCGGCAGGTTGTAGTTTTGTGATTAAACCTTCTGAGCATACACCATTGTGCGCCATTGCCTTGGCATACCTTGCTGATAAGGCTGGATTTGTGAAAGGGGCGTTGAATGTTGTGGTCTCTGAAAATGCAAAAATGGTTGGCGAAATCATGACAGAATCTGAGCGAGTGCGTAAGTTTACCTTCACGGGGTCAACTGGTGTAGGTAAGCAGTTACTTTCGCAATGTGCCTCAACTATTAAGCAAACTTCGATGGAGCTTGGTGGTAATGCGCCGTTTATTATTTTCGAAAATGCTGACTTAGATGAAGCTGTTGCTGGCCTCATGGGTGCAAAATTTAGAAACGCCGGCCAAACCTGTGTAGCTGCTAACCGAATTTTTGTGCAACGTTCAGTACTTGAAACGGTGCTTGAAAAACTTGCAGACAAAGTGGCAGAGTTAAAAGTTGGCAATGGCCTTGATGAAGGGGTGGATATTGGCCCACTAATTTATCCTAAGGCTAAAGAGAAAGTACAAACTCTCTTAGATGATGCAGTTAATAAAGGCGCGTCATTGATCGGCGATAACAGCGAACTTGAAGGCAGCTTTCAAGCACCGCTGATTTTAACGGATGTGACACCAGAGATGGATATCTATCATGATGAAGTATTTGGTCCAGTGGTAAGCATTATCGCTTTTGATGATGAAGAAGAAGTGTTGAAGTTAGCAAATGATGTGCCTTATGGTTTAGCTGCATATTTTTATAGTGAAAATATCAAACAAGTTTATCGCGTAAGTGAAGCACTCGAATACGGCATGATTGGTATTAACGAAGGTTTAATCTCAAATCCAGTAGCGCCATTTGGCGGTGTTAAACAGTCTGGCTTAGGCAGAGAAGGCGGCCACCAAGGGTTAGATGAGTACCTAGAAGAGAAGTATCTTTGTATTAAGGTTTGAGCGATAAGTGCGCGCGAAATAAATTTCACGCCTACAATACCTCGCACCTCGTAGGAACGGCTTTAGCCGTGAATAGGTCAAATCTATTCGGCGTTAAAACGCCTCCTACCATGTAGGCGTCACGTTTGCTTGGCGCATTTTATATTCAATACCATGACGGTAAATCCGAAGATATCGCGCGAAATAAGTTTCACGCCTACAATACCTCGCACCTCGTAGGAACGGCTTTAGCCGTGAATAGGTCAAATCTATTCGGCGTTAAAACGCCTCCTACTTTGTAGGCGTCACGCTTGCTTGGCGCGTCTTATATTCAACACTCTTTCGATGGACTAACGCCTTACCAACAAACAACACAATTCGGCTTCAAACTTACAGTTTGGGGCTTAAAGCTTCTAACTCCTCACCTATATTTTTCATAAAATGATAGCGCTGTCATTTTAGTTTTTATATGATAGGAACGAATTATTAACAAAAATGACAAATAGTACGCAGAAATACCGTACACTCAGGGCTTAAACGAGGAGAATGTAATGGGCTTTAAAAGGTCAGTATTCGCGGTAATGCTAGCAACTGCGCCTGTGATGGCAAATGCAGCGTTGACCCAATCGCAAGTTAATCACTTTGCTAAAGATACCGAGTTATTATTTTCGGTTGAAGATAACTTTCGTAATAAAGATGCGGGCTTTTTAGGGAAAATTACCCTCAATAATCGTTCTGATGTGCCATTACCTGCGGGTGAAAGCGACTGGCAACTTTATATTCACTCAGTGCGTAAAATTTCGACAGAGCATGTTGCTGGCCTTAATATCGAGCACGTTAATGGCGATTTACATCGCATTGTACCAACCAGTTCATTTAAAGGTTTAGCGGCTGGCGAGAGCTTAGAGCTGCCGTTTGATGCACAAGTGTGGATTGTCGCTTACAGTGACTTTATGCCACGCGCGTTTTTTGTTTCAGGTAAGAACAAACCCGCGGTATTCGCAAATACCGACACTGAAGACTTTAAACAGTTTGTAGCACCATTTACCCGCGAAAATCAGTTACGTCGTTACAATGAACCAAAAGATTTATCGGTTTTAGCAACAGCTAAGATCCGCTATGAACGTAATAGTGCTGATAAGTTTTCGGTCAGTAAAGACGATGCTTTAAAGCGCATTATTCCTAAACCACGTAAAGTCGATTTTAATCGTGGCAGCGCGACACTCAATAGTAATTGGCAAATTAGTTATCAAGGGCAACTTAAACACGAAGTCATGGTGTTTATGCAAGACTTACAAGATGACTATGGCATTAGCCTTAAAGCACAACCTGACCATATTAATGTAGGCAAAGACAAAGTTATTCGCCTGAAAGTTGACCCTAAGCTCAATAATGCAAAAGCAGAAAGCTATACCCTTGAGATTGATGATGAAGTAATCACAATCGTGGGTAGTGATAACGCAGGTGTATTTTATGCGATGCAAAGTTTATTGAACCTGATCCCTGCAAACAGCCAAGGTAGTGCGAGTTTACCGCAGTTAGAGTTAGAAGATTCACCGCGCTATGGCTGGCGTGGCATGCATTATGATAACGGTCGTAACTATCATGGCAAAGAAGCCATGTTCAAGCTTGTTGAGCAAATGGCACGCTACAAAATGAATAAGCTGCATTGGCACTTTTCAGAAGATGAAGGTTGGCGACTTGAGATCCCTGGTTTACCTGAGCTCACTGACGTTGGCGGTTATCGCTGTTTTGATTTAGAAGAGCGCGAGTGCTTATTAACTCAGCTTGGTACTGGGCCATTTAAATCTGGCTCAGGTAATGGCTATCTGAAACGTGAAGAGTTTGTCGAGTTACTAAAGTTTGCCAAAGATCGCCATATTCAAATTATTCCTGAAGTTGAAGGCCCGGGCCATGCGCGTGCCTCAATCAAAGCGATGGAAGCACGCTATCACAACATGCTAGAGCAAGCTGAAAAAGCCGCTAAAAATAATATTAAAACTCGTTCAGCGAACAAAGAAGTTCAGCACATCGATATGGGACCAGCAACACAATACTTGCTAACCGATCCTAAAGATACCTCTGTGTACATGACGGTACAAAACTACAAAGATAACTCAATGAATGTGTGTATGGACTCGACCTACGCATTTTTAGATAAAGTGACCTATGAGCTTCAGCAGATGTATCGCGAAGCAGGTGTTCAGTTAAAGAACCTGCACATTGGTGGTGACGAAGTAGGTGCTGGTTCGTGGATTGGCTCACCAATCTGTCAGGCGCTATTTGCAGATCCTAACAATGGTGTGTCTGGCCCCGCTGATTTAAAGCCTTACTTTACCCAGCGTGTTGCAACCTTACTTGAAAAGCGCGGTATTTCTCCGGGTATTTGGGAAGACGGCATCATGTATGACCGCGAAAATTCGTTTAAACGTGATGAGTTCCCTAATAAAACTTTTACCGTTAATACCTGGGATAATATTTGGGAGTGGGGTGTTGCAGATAGAGCATACCGCCTAGCCAATGCAGGTTACCAAGTGGTGCTATCACATGGTACTCACTTGTATTTTGACCACCCATATGAAGCAAGCCCAGAAGAACGAGGTTATTACTGGGCAACCCGTTACACAGATACTAAAAAAGCGTTTAATTATATGCCAGATGACGTGTATGCAAATGCTGATTACACGCGCACCCGTGAGCCAATCGTTAATTTAGAAGCTTTGGTTGGTCGTCCATTACCTAAACTTGAAAAGCCTGAGAACATTTTAGGTATGCAAGGTCAGGTATGGTCAGAAACGATTCGCACTGAAGATCAAGTATTAGCAATGATCTTCCCGCGTATTCTGTCAGTAGCAGAGCGCGCATGGCATAAAGCCGATTGGGAAGGTGAAAGTGTAGATACTAAAAAACAAGCAAAAGATTGGGCTGAATTCTCAAGTGCAGTAGGCTTAAAAGAGCTTGATAAATTAGCTAAAGACGGCATCAACCTGCATTTACCAGTACCGGGTGGTGTGATTGAAAATGGTAAGTTATATGCCAACAGTGCATTTGGTTATTTGAGCATTGAATACAGCTTAGATAACGGCCAAAGCTGGCAAACTTACGCTGAACCAGTCAAAGTTGATAGCAATGCAAAAGTTACGTTACGCACTCGCTTAAACGCACAGCAAGCCAGCCGCGTGACCGTTGTGGGTGAGTAATCCCTTCGTTTTGCGATAAATAAACATGACGCCTGCAGTAAACCGCAGGCGTCATTTTTTGTTTTAAACCACTTATTTTCACAAAGAGGATAAGAGACGCTACGCTTAAGAGAAAGTAATGTTTTGGTTTCCTCATTCTTTTCTCATTCATTACTCTTTGTGCAAAAAATTATTGAACCACAGAGTACACGGAGGCGCTGCGCGCTTCACAGAGAAAGCCAAATGATTACAAAGAGGGTAAGAGAGCGCTACAAAAAGCATTATTAGTACTTCCTCATTCTTTTCTCATTTACTTCTCTTTGTGAATAAATTTTCGCGCGAAATAAATTTCACGCCTACGGTATTGACTATCACTTCAGTTACGTATCCGCACATTCGGCTCAAAACTGACAGCTGAAAGCTGACCGCTCCTAGAAACCACTTAAAAGAAATATGTCAGCGCTGTCATTTTTGTTGCAGTAGTGTTATAAATATTTAATATACCTTTTATATAATCATCTAAATGAGCAGCGCTATAGAATTGAACTGTGCTGTTACGGGAAATGTTATGTCTGAAATGAATAAACAAAGCAGTGTTGTGCCTATGGCAATTGTTGCCACGCTGTTTTTTATATTGGGTTTTGCTACGTGGTTAAATGGCTCATTGATGCCGTTTCTACAGCAAGTTTTACAGCTGTCACCTTTTCAGGCATCGCTGATTATTTTCTCATTTTATATTGCAGTGACCTTTACTGCCCTACCTTCAGCAATGATCATTAGAAAGGTCGGCTATAAAAATGGTATGGCACTGGGTATGGCAACTATGATGGTGGCAGGCTTGCTATTTATTCCTGCTGCAAAAACGCAGGTGTTTGCGCTATTTTTATTTGCGCAACTTGTTATGGGAGCTGGGCAGACATTGCTACAAACAGCAGTTAACCCGTATGTTGTAAGAATCGGCCCAGAAGAGTCAGCTGCAGCCAGAGTAAGTATTATGGGTATATTAAATAAAGGTGCTGGTGTTGTTGCGCCGATTGTATTTACCGCATTAATACTGAGTGATTTTAAAGGTTTTGTCGGTAAAGAACTTAGCCAAACGGATATTGATGCCATGGCTAATGGCTTAATATACCCCTATTTAGGAATGGCACTTTTTATTGGTATACTTGGTTTTGCAGTAACGAAAATGCCACTACCAGAACTTATTGATGATGCTGATGAACAAAAACCAGGGCAAGTAAAAGAAGCACTAGCGCATCCAAGCCTTGCTTTAGGTATTGTAGCATTATTCGTATATGTTGCTGTTGAAGTGATAGCAGGTGACACAATAGGCAGTTTTGCGTTGTCGTTAGGTGTTGAAAAATATAGCGTGATGACCTCGTACACCATGGGTTGTATGGTGTTAGGTTACTTTTTAGGGATTTTACTTATCCCACGAGTACTGTCGCAGCAAACAGCGCTGACTATCTCAGCAATATTGGGTTGTGTGTTAACGTTAGCGATAGTCACAGGTAGTAATGAATCTGTATTTATATCAACATTATTTGGCCTAAAATCGGTACTGCCTGATACCCTATTGCTCATTGCTGTGCTAGGCTTTGCTAATGCGATTGTTTGGCCAGCCGTTTGGCCGTTAGCACTATCTGGTTTAGGCAAACTTACAAGCGTAGGTTCTGGTCTGCTTGTTATGGGTATAGCCGGTGGCGCATTTGGCCCATTATTTTGGGGCCTTGCAAGTGGTGGTGTAAAAAGCGCTGAAGCGCAACAAATGGCTTACATTGTTATGTTGCCTTGTTATTTATTCATACTTTTCTATGCTGTGAAAGGCCACAAGATGAAAAGTTGGAAGTAATTATGAGCTTGAGGCTAGATGTAAAACCTAATGGCCTTGAGCTTTGAAAAGCATTTCTAGTAAATAGAAATAATCCCGTGTGTAATGCCACCGAAAGGTGGCATTTTTTTGTTTGGGATTTGAGAGATTAGGTTGTAGGCTTTCGCGCGAAATAAACTTCACACCTACAATATCTCGCATCTCGTGGGAAGGGCTTTAGCCGTGAATAGCTCAAATCTGTTCGGCGTGAAAACGCCTCCTACAATGTAGGCCTCACGCTTGCTTGGCGCGTCTTCCATTCAATACCCAGGCGGCAAAACAATACGGTTCCAACAAACAAAACAATCTAGCTTACAGCCAACCGCTTAAAGCTATTACCCACAGACAATACAGTTCGGCTCAAAACTGACAGCTGAAAGCTGACGGCTTTTTGAATTGAAAGCAGGTGTTAAAGATAGATCTTGGAACTTAAAATAGAAAAATATATGGATTTACTAAGGGAGAGAAGTGGGGCGACTGATGGGGCTTGAACCCACGACAACCGGAATCACAATCCGGGGCTCTACCAACTGAGCTACAGCCGCCACTGAGATACACCTCGTTTGGTGTGGCGCGCATATTACATAATTAAGTTTAGCTTGTGAACCCCTAAAATGAAAAAAGTCGAAAAAACTTACTTGTCTCAGAAAATTCAGAAATAACCCTTTGGTCAGCTGGCGTTCAGTTTTGCAGATTAGACTTGCGTTTTTTGTAATTGAGCAAATACTCATTTCTTAGTTTTGCGTGTAATTTAATGATTTTTTAACCAAAGATCATATATAATTTGCACAGCGTCATGCTACAAATGAACTTCAGGAGAGAACATGGATACAATAATGAACTGGATCAACGAGAATTCAGGTTTAATCATACATTACGCCGTTCAGGCGGTTCTAGCGCTAATCATTTTCTTCATCGGTGGTCGCATCGCTAAATTCTGCGAAGGCTTAACCGAAAAAGCATTTGATAAAAAGAAAGTCGATAAAGCTGTAGGTTCATTTGTTGCTAGCATTGTCTATGCAATTGTATTTGCTGCAACAATCTTAATGGCATTATCTCAACTTGGTATTGAGACAACATCGTTCATTGCTATTTTAGGTGCGGCAGGTCTAGCTGTAGGCTTAGCACTTCAAGGTTCACTTTCTAACTTTGCATCAGGCGTTTTAATCATCTTACTTCGTCCTTTCAAATCAGGTGACTATGTAGAAGCTGGTGGTAAAGCGGGTACAGTTAAGAAAATCGAAATTTTCTCTACAGAATTACGTACACCAGATAACAAAGTAATTATCATGCCTAACTCATCAATTATGGGCAGCCCAATTACTAACTTCTCTCGTGAATCAACTCGTCGTATCGATTTAGTTATCGGTGTTGGTTACGATGCAGATCTTAAAGAAGCGAAAGCAGTACTTAAATCAGTTTTAGATAAGGAAGAGCGCTTATTAAAAGACCCAGCATACACAGTAGCTGTATCTGAGCTTGCAGATTCAAGCGTAAACTTTGTCGTTCGCCCTTGGGTTAACTCAGCTGATTACTGGCCAACGTATTTCGATTTAATGGAAAACATTAAGATCGCATTAGATGATGCCAACATCACAATCCCATTCCCGCAAATGGATGTTCATTTGCATAAAGAAGACTAATAAGTCTAACGTACAAGTAGTAAAGGTTATTTTTTAATGAAATTAAAAGCTTTATCAGTTCTAGTTGCAGCAAGCGCTGCAACTAGCGCATTCGCAGCAGATGAAACCAAAACTTGGGATGTAACCAGTGAATTAGGTGCTATCGTAACAAGCGGTAACACTGAAACAACCACACTTAAAGGTGGTATCAAGGTTCTACATAACCTAGAAAACTGGAATAACGAGTACAAGTTAGACGGTCTTTATAAAGAAGATGAGATCGAAAACGACCAAGGCGTTAAAGAAACACAGCGCACTAACGAAAAGTACTCAATCTCTGCACAAGGTAACTACAAGTTAAACGAAAAGCATTCACACCTATTCATTTACGGTTCGCACGTATCTGATTACTTTGGTGCATATCGCAACGAATCTGTTATCTCAGCGGGTTACGGTTTACGCTTAATCGACCGCTCTGATATGTGGTTAAACGCTGAAATTGGTCCGGGTTATAAATACTTCCAATACCCTGATAACAGCACAGAAGTTGATGACAACGGTGAATCACTTGCTGGTGAGCGTGAAGGCGAAGTAATCGCTTTAGGTAAAGTTGACTATAACTGGCAGATTTCAGACAGCGCACGTTTTACTCAGTTAGTATCAGTTGAATATGGTGATACCAACACTAAAACACGTTCAGAGTCTGCAATCCTTGCTAAGATCAACGGCTCACTACAAATGAAAGTAGCATACAACATTACTCACAACTCAGATGTTGCGGATGATAAAGAAAACACAGATACAGAAACGTCACTAACGCTAGTGTATAGTTTCTAATGTTTTTCAGTTGAGAATGAATGGGTAAACTTGTTTACCCATTTTTTTTGTTTATAAAATGATGTAGTATGCGGCGGTTATCTTTATTTTCTTAGAAGGGAAACTTTGTGAAGTTTTTTAGACTTGTAATTGCGCTTTTTATCTCGCTTTTATTTATTACTGAAGCTCATTCAGTCACTCCAACTAAGCAACAAATCGAACAATTTAAAAAACTCCCCAAATCTCAACAAGAAGCACTTGCTAAGAAGTACGGCTTAGACCTCAGTATGTTAGTCTCGGCAGACCAAAACGAAAATCAATCTACGAATGAAGTCTCAGATACTGTAATGCCTAGAGGCATGTTTGACGATAACGAAGATAACAAAAAAATTACAGCAGAAGAGAAGTTCAAACCAGAAGAAGATGAGTTAAAACCATTTGGGTATGAGCTTTTTTCTGGCGAACCAACCACTTTTGCTCCGTCAGAAAGTGCACTTGTACCTGATAGTTACATTGTTGGGCCTGGTGATACTTTTACTATCAACTTGTTTGGTAAAGAAACGTCCGCAGAAGAGGTTATTATAGATCGCGAAGGTCGCTTAACTATTAGTAATCTTAAGCCGGTTACAGTTAGTGGCATGCAGTACAGTGATGTCGTGAGCTTAATAAAAGCGAAAGTTAAACAGGAAATCATTGGTACAGAGGCTTATGTATCAATGGGAAAAACGCGCTCAATCCGCATAATGGTTTTAGGTGAAGCTTATAAGCCTGGTGCATATACAGTTCCTTCTCTAGCTTCAATTACACATGCATTATTTGTGAGTGGTGGCGTGTCTGATATTGGCTCACTTAGAAATATACAATTAAAGCGTGCAGGAAAAACAGTAACAACTCTCGACTTATATAACCTATTGATAAAAGGTGATAGTAGTAACGATGTCATTTTAAAGCCGGGTGATGTTGTATTTATTCCACCAGTTGGTATGCGAGTGAGTGTTGAAGGTGAAGTACGTAGACCAGCCATTTTTGAGCTTAAAAAAAATGAATCTAGTCAAGATTTAATAGCTATGGCAGGTGGCTTTAATGCAGCTGCATATCCGCAGAAAACAGTTGTAGAACGCTACACAGGTAATAGTTCGAGAACCGTCCTGCAACTTAACTTATCTAAAAGAGATGCATATAAACCAAATGATGGAGATGTAATTCGCGTTCCATCTTCTAGTAAAGAATTAGACAATGCAGTGACTCTGCTTGGTGCTGTTGCTCATCCAGGTAACTACGCGTGGCATGAAGGAAAAACTGTCAGTCAGCTATTTGGTTCTCTAAAAGCAGATTTACTGCCAATTGCAGACTATGATTATTCATTAATTGTTCGCGAGACTAACTTACGTGGTGATATTGAGTTACATCAGTTTTCCCTCATAAATGCAGTAAGTGGTGAAGAAGACCTAGAGCTAAAGCCTCGCGATATTGTTGTTGTATTTAGTCGTTTCCAATCTTTAGAAAGTGAAGAAAATGCCCTCGCAGGCATGGCTTTGACTAAAGAGCAGTTAAAACAACAAGAAAAAATCAAGCTTTGGGATGAGTACGAAGAGCGAAAGTTTTATGAATTTATCGATCTTGGTTCAGCTTTGGATAAGGAACTAGCTGAGACACTCTCTAAAGAAAAAGAGCAAGAAGTTCTTTCTATCACAGAATTGCTCACAAGTAAGGAAGAATTAGAAGAGCATGAGTATGCTGTTTTTAGTAGAAAAAGGTTGCTTAAACCTATTTTGGCTAAACTGAACCAGCAAGCAAATTCTGATGACGGATTACAAATTATAGGTATTCGTGGTGAGGTATTTTACGAAGGTGTATATCCAAAACCTGTGAATGCATCAGTGAAAGGAGCGCTGCTAGCTGCTGGTGGCCTAAAAGAATCTGCCTATTTGAAGAGTGCTGAAATTACTCGCTTTGCAGGGAAATCTAATTTGGAACACATTAGTATTGATTTAGCTAGATTAGTTAATGATGAGTCAAGCTCATCATTTGAGTTACAAAGCAAAGATACAATTAATATTTACCCGATTCCAAATTGGCAGCAAGATAGAAAAATTAATATTGTTGGCGAAGTAAAATTCCCTGGTGTTTATAGTATTTCAAAAGGCGAAACGTTAGCCGAAGTAATTGAGCGAGCAGGCGGTTTTACTGAGTTTTCTTATCCTGAGGGGGCTATTTTTACGCGTGAGGAAACTCGAAAACAACAGCAGCAACAACTAAAGAAGTTATCTGAAGACTTACGCCGAGATATTGCTTCTAAAAGTTTTAACAACTCTATCACGGATGCGTCACTATCGTATCAAGATATGAATAATTTAATAAATGACTTAGCGAATGTTAGGGCCGTTGGTCGTTTGGTTATAGATCTACCATCAATTATGAATGGCCAGCGTCATTTAGAGGTAGAAGATCAAGATGTACTATATATACCTTCAAAACGCTCAAGTGTAAGTGTTGTAGGTGAGGTTAACTTTTCAGGCTCACACCTTTATCAGGAAGAGCTTAGCCTTAATGACTATTTAAGCCGCAGTGGTGGTTTAAAGCAACGTGCTGATGAAGACCGTATTTATATCATTAAGGCAAGTGGTTTAATTGAAGTGCCAAATGAAGGGTCTTGGTTTGCGGTTAATAATAATTCTCAGTTATCGCCAGGTGATACTATAGTAGTACCTTTAGATTCTGATTATATTGATAACCTGACTCTTTGGAGCACAGCAACACAAATAGTGTATCAAATGGGCGTAGCTGTAGCGGCTATTAGTTCATTATAACAATGAAGTATGTTTCTTAATTAAGGCTTCATAATGACCTTTGAATTCATAACATTGATGTTTGCATTTGTTTTTTCATACATCATAATTTTGGCGATTACGCCATTAGCTGTAAAATTTGGCTTAGTCGATAAACCATGCCTGCGTAAACAGCATACCGGCACCATCCCTTTAATTGGTGGATTGTCAATCTTTTTGGCTGTGGCAATTTCGATTATGGCATTTCACCCACTAACAGTGAAAATTGTAAGTTACTTAGCTTGTGCTGCGGTTATTGTAGTTTTGGGGGTTATAGATGATTACCGTCAATTAGGTGTAAAAATTAGGTTAGGCGTCCAAGTTCTAGTTGCTCTTGTGATGATCTATAGTAGTGAAATATACATTCATAATCTGGGCAATCTATTTTTAATGGGTGATATTGACCTTGGTTGGTTTGGTATAATATTTACAGTGATTAGTGTCATAGCTTGTATTAATGCCTTTAATATGATCGATGGCATTGACGGTTTAGCTGGCTCACTTAGTATTCTCACCTTATTATCTGTTTTTATTTTAATGCTGTTTAGTGGTAACTATGCTTTGGTTTATTTACCGCTTATTATTGTTGCGACCGTACTACCTTATTTAGCGTTTAATTTAGGTATTAAAGGCCATAGAAATAAGAAAATTTTTATGGGTGATGCGGGTTCTATGTTTATTGGTTTGAGTGTTATTTGGTTTCTAATGGTAGGCACTCAGACAACCGAATCAGCATTTAGACCTGTAACAGCGTTATGGATTATTGGTGTGCCTTTAATGGACATGATGGCAATAATAATTCGCCGTAAACGTAAGGGGCTATCCCCGTTTAGTGCTGACCGCGATCATTTGCACCATATCTTTATGCGGGTAGGATTTAGTCCTCGCAGGGCGTTGAGCTCAATATTGTTTTTTGCCATAATTTTGAGCGGTGTTGGTATTCTTGGGGAAGTTTTAAATGTTCCTGAATGGATAATGCTTGCCCTATTTTTGATTGTATTTGTGTTTTATTCTTTAGCACTACAACACTGTTGGAAAGTAGCAAGATTTCTAAGACGAAAAAAAATAGACGTCAAAAAATAACTAAATTTAAAGAGAGTTTTATGAAAAAAAATAATGGTTTTACGATGATGGAGCTACTTGTTGTTATTGTCATCTTAGGGCTTTTAATGTCACTGGTCGCGCCTAAGTTTTTTTCTAAGTTAAGTTCATCAGAGCGTAAAATAGCAGCAGCACAAATGTCATCATTTGAAACCGCTATTGATACTTATCGACTTGATTTAGGTAAATACCCAACAGAACTTTCTCAGTTACGTAAAAGTGATGATCCACGTTGGGATGGCCCTTATTTACCAAAAGATATCCCGTTAGATCCTTGGGGAAACCCTTATGTCTACAAGACCCCTGGTGAAAATGGCAATCCATATTCACTAAAATCATACGGTAGTGATGGTAAAGAGGGTGGTACCGACAACAACGCGGATATAATACATCAATAATGCAATTACATGATTTATTAATAGAAAAGTTTAGTGTTGACCCTCAAGATCTTACTCGAGCCTTAAATTATCAGGCAAAATATAGCGGAAGGTTAGAACAAGTACTTGTAAACATGGGGAGCTTGCCAGAAGATCAAGTTCCTTTGTTACTAAGTGAATATTTAGGTATCCCACTGTTTACTAGTGAACAATACGCTAACTTTTCTGCACTAGACATCGATAAGCCTATGCTTGATATGTTTGTTGAGCAAAGCTGGTTACCAATAACTGACAATAAAGAGCACATTTCCTTTGCTTGTAAGGATCCACTTAATCAAGTAATGAATGATTGGTTAAGTAAAAATAATCAATCTTATTCTTTATTCATTGCGAATGAAGTTGATATTCAATTATTAGCAGCAAAGTACGAAGAGCCTTTAACAGATATCGATGATGATAGTCCTTTAGATGAGGAAGAACGCCTAAAAGAATTAGCTACAGAAGCCCCTACTGTAAACTTACTAAATTCACTAATTAGTAGAGCATTACGCCAAGGTGCATCAGATATGCACTTAGAGCCTTACCAAGGCCGCTACAGGGCGCGTTTTAGAATTGACGGTGTGTTGCATGAAGCTGAAACTATTTCGGCTCGTAAACAATTGCCAATAATTACGCGTTTGAAAATCTTGTCGGGAATGGATATCGCTGAAAAGCGCCGCCCGCAAGATGGCAAAATCGAAATGAAAATTGCCAATCAAGAGCTTGATATTCGTGTATCGTCATTACCATTAAATGATGGTGAATCAGTAGTTATGCGTTTTCTAAGAAAAGAGAACGTACGTTATGATATGTCCGTTTTGGGTTTATCAGATGACATTAATGAATTGATCCGCCAAGATATTAAAACAACTGCAGGGGTTGTGTTATTAACCGGTCCTACAGGTTCTGGTAAAACAACAACCTTATATACATTTTTGAACGCACTAAATAATGATGATGTAAAAATTATTACTTTAGAAGACCCGGTAGAATACCAATTACCAGGTATAAATCAGGTGCAAGTTAATAGTGATATAGGTTTTGACTTCTCAGCGGGCCTGCGCTCTATAGTTCGTCAAGATCCTGATGTAATTATGTTGGGTGAAATACGAGATAAAGAAACTGCTCAAATTGCATTACAGTCTGCATTAACTGGCCACTTAGTATTTAGTACTGTTCATACAAATGATGCTGCAAGTGCTTATACTCGATTACTTGACCTTGGTGTAGAAGAGTTCTTGCTCAATGCTGCACTGGTGTCGATAGTTGCACAGCGCTTAGCACGAAAAGTATGTAGCAATTGCAGTGAACCTGATCCAGATGCACAAAAGCTTATAGAAAAATATAACCTGAATCAGTTTGCAGAACGCTTTAGTATCGATACGATTAATTTAGTTCGAGGTAAAGGTTGTGAGCATTGTGCTCATACCGGGTATAAAGGCCGAATGGCTGTAACAGAGTATTTACGTTGTGATAATGAAATTAAAGCAATGCCAAAAGATGCTGATTTCATACCTAAAGCTAAAAATCATAACCACTCGCTTAATCGCCGAACCTTACTCGAGGATGGTTTACACAAAGCGGTACTAGGTCATACAACTATTGATGAAGTAATACGGGTCGCAGGTTAATGGCGCTTTTTAATTACAAAGCCTATGATTCATCTGGCGCAAAATCAGAGGGGCTTATTGAAGCAACCTCTGAGCAAGATGCAATTAACAAATTAAAAGTTCAAAAGTTACTGCCATTTGAAGTTAAAGAAGAGCAAAAAAGAGCAACGACCGGTGTGCTTTTTCAAAGCAAGGTATCCTTAGCCGACCTAGAATTTTTAACAGCAGAGTTAAGTTTGTTACTTGCAACTGGAGTTAGGATTGATCGTGGCCTAGACATTATTAGGCGAACAAAAGCTAAAGCTGCATTAGCACAAATGCTTGCTAATATTAGCAGTAGCATAAAGAAAGGGAGTAGCCTTTCTCAAGCACTCAGAGCTTATCCTGATGTATTCGATAACCTTTATTGTAACTTAATTGAATTAGGTGAAGCTTCAGGAAACTTAAGCGAAATATTTGCTGGTATCGCCAAAGATCTTAAGTTTAAACGTGAACTACAACGAAAAATTGTAGGTTCACTTACTTATCCATGCGTTATTTTATTTGTTTGTATTTTAAGTATTTTTTTCATATTTAATTTCATCATTCCAAAAATGGCTGATATGTTTGGTCAATTAAGCTCGCTTCCTTGGTATACCCAGCTTATGTTATCTATTAGTGAGTGGATGAATGACTATCAAGTGTTCTTGGCATTAGCAGTTATTGCTTCAGTCCCTGCCCTTATTTGGGCAAGTAAACGTAAAGGTTTTCAGCATTGGTGGCATAAAACAGCACTAAAATTACCTGTAATAGCGAATGCGAGCGCCACAGTTGAGCGCATACGTTTTAATAGTGGTTTAAGTTTGATGTTGAAAGCTGGTGTACCTATTGACCAAGCATTAGAACTGGCTGCGGGTAATATCAAAAATCACGTATTACATCATGAAATGACAATTGCGCGAAAAAAAGTAAAACGTGGTAGTCAATTAACCCCAGCATTACAGCAAACTTCTTTATATCCACCATTTTATATTTCACTGCTTGAGGTGGGGGAAGAGTCAGGTAATTTAGATATCGTTTTCGATGAAATAGCAAATCGTTCACGGCAAGATTTTGAAACCTGGACAGACAATATGACCTCGTTAATTGAGCCATTAATGATTTTATTTATGGGTGGTTTCGTCGGTGGTATCGTCGTGATAATGTTGATGAGCATGATCTCTCTAAACGACGTAGGTTTCTAATGCACACTGCAAATAATAAATTTGCATATGGTTTTACCCTTATCGAGCTTATTATCGTTTTAAGTATTGTTTCATTATTACTGTCGGTTGTGGCGCCAATTTCAGTAAAAGCAGTAGACAAAAGTGCAGCAAGAACTGAGCTTCTAACAACACGGAATTGGATTAAAAGTATTGCATTTCAATCTTTTGTAGAATCGCGTTCGTATCAACTTGAGCTCAAAGACGATATGCTTTATTTATACCAAACAGATACAAACCAACTAATAAAAACAAAAAAATTAGAATCATTACGGTTTGATGCACTGCAAGTAAACTTCAATAATAATGGACTCGTTTCACCTACACAGCTCCAAGGCTATTTTCGAGATGAACCGCTAATGATAAGTTTAGAGTCCTCATCAAAATGAAAACAAAGCACCAGTTAGGCTTTACATTAGTTGAGCTGCTTATCGCGACTATTATTTTATTCTCTTCGCTTGCAGCCGTTTCGCTTATTTATAGGGGCGCCTTTATTGCCAGTGAAAAAGCGAGCAACCATGTAAAAATGGTTGCTAACCTCCCTGCACTAATAACGCAAATCCAACAACAAATAAAGTTATCAACTTCAGAACAGTCTACCTTGTCAGGCAGTGGAGTCGGCTGGGGAGTTGAATATCAATGGCAGGCTGCAATTGTGCAAAGTAAAGTTGTTATAGATGAGGCAATGACTCTTGAATTTGGTAGACAGGCTGCTGAAAAAAAACAAATAAATTTGTGGCAAGTCACTCTCATAGTTAAACGAAATGGTATTGAAAAAAGCTATACATTTAATGAAGTGAGTTGGCACAATGCATAAACAGCAAGGGTTTACTTTAATCGAGCTGCTGATTTCAGTGACGTTGCTTTCCCTCATAATGTTTACTGGAAACTATGTATACATGCAATTGGCTTCTCGTTGGGACAAGGAGCTTGGTAGCTTTGAACAAGATATTGAACAAACAAAATCAATCTATATATTGCAAAACATCTTAGAGGGTATAGAACCGTACCTGATCAAGAATAATCGAGGACGCCCAGAGATGTTTTTTGTTGGCGCTGAAGACAGCCTACTGATGATGACCAAAAATGGTTATACAGATACCAAAAATCCTGAGCTTGTGAGATTAACAGCTGTTCAAAATCAACAAGGTCGCTTTGAGTTAGTTTATCAGTCGATTTCAAGTGCTGACATGTTATTAATTAACTCTGAACAAGACATCGAATTTTCAAATAAGTACACACTCTTGAACGATCTTGATAGCGTTACTTTCAGTTATTATGGTTGGAGTTCTCTTGAGCAAAAAGCACTGCAAGAGCCAGGCGAAAAACCTTTTTGGCAACCGACTTATTCAGGTCTAGATCAACAGCTAACACCTTTAGTAATCAAGCTAACCTTAGTCAAAAAACAGCAGCCAATGGAATTTTACTTCCAATTAGATAAAGAGCCTAATCGTTGGTTTGGTAATTACATTCAAACGGGTGAATTATGACAAAGCAGCGTGGAATAGCTCTTGTACAAGTATTATTAATCGTCGCAGTCGTTTCTATATTAGCCTTATACTTTACGCAGTCAGCCCGACAGCAAGTAAAAAGCGCAACTATGATGGTTGATAAGGCCCAAGCCTTAGTTGAGTTAAATAACGCCCAAGCGAATATCGTATTTTCTCTGCTGACTGAAAAGTTAACACCTATCCCTAGTCCTCCGGCTAACAATCCGCAAATTACAACGTGGAACTTTTATGGTGAGCCTTTTAAAACAACCAACAATGTTGAAGTTCGGTTACAAGATTTACGTGGTTTGCTAAATATTCACTACCCAAATCAAGCACGCTTAAAGCGATTGTTGACCTACAGCGGCTTAAATGATTATGATGCCCAGCTTGCGATGTTGCAGATTATAGCTTGGCAGAGTTTAGAGAAGTATTCTGACTACATTAGTGATGGCACTGTTGCGCGTAATGCAGCTATTCATGATATTGAAGAGCTTGGGCATTTGGGGTTGCCGTCGAAGCAATTGGCAGTACTTGCTGAAAACACAACGCAATATAAAAAAGGCACGTTCAACCCTATGAATTCGCCTAATACGTTACTTTATGCATTATTAAGTAACGAAGTTGCAGAGTATGTTATTATGCAACGTAAAGCCAATAGGTTAACGGTTAAAGACTTTGTCCAAGCAACTGGCATAACTGAAAGTGATGATATTATTTTGTACCCATCTAATTTATTCAGGGTATCGTTAACATCGAGAGTTGGGCAGGCGGTAGTAAATAAAACAATATACTTTCATTTGCAACCAACAAAAGATCCCGTGATCAATGAAGTAGCTGTGAAGACGCGATAGAGAGCATAATGATTAATAATAAAATTAAGCTATTGTTTAAAAAATGGCTATGTAAAGTGGTTGCTTTTTATACTGATCAACCCTACGAACTTGTGCTAAATGAGCACCATCAATTTGCTTTAAAACCATCATCAGACACACAATCAACGAAGTGGTTCTTAGTTGTTGGGCGTCAACACTACAATGAGCAACTCAATGCTTACCCTATTGGTAATAAAAAAGAATTAAAGCAGTTACTAGAAATTGAGAAAAAAAGTAAAGATAAACAGCAAGCGACTACCCAGACCTTAGTAACTGTGATGGCGGCAGAACAAAGCCAAGTAATGCAATGGCAATTTGCTAAAGACTTACCTAAAGCGTGGTTTACGCTACCTGAGTCGTTATTAATGAGCCAAACAGTCAATGATGGAGAAGTGATTTTAAATACTCATCATAATGCTAGCTTCATCACTAAACATCAGAAGAATGTTTGCTCATCATTGCAAAGTAAAATTATAAATAGCCCTGAACGCTTCGCTAGTATGTTTGGTATTCCGTTAAGCAAAGTAATCAATATTAATACAGAGCAAGAATATTTAGAGCGGGTAATCAATGGCTTGTATGCTGTACCTAAGCAATATTTACAAGCCTTCTTAAATATTCCAGTCAACATATTTAACAAACGCCTAGCTCTTCGATACAGTGCTATTTTTGGCGGTATATTTGTTGTCTATGGTTTATTAACTAGTGGCTACTTAGTTTTCAAAACGCATCAGCTAGAAAGTCAACTCGACGCTAACAAAGCAACAGTCAACAGAGCGTTAAATACATTGAATGTATATATGACCAGTCGTGATGCTTTACAACAGCGACAGCAATTGTTGCAACAACTTCCTATAACTAGCCCGGTTTTTTTGGTTATAAGTGACTTATTTAATTCTGCAGAATTGAGTAGTATAAGCTGGCAAGAAGGGCGCTTTGTTTTGAGAGGTAAGGCAAATAAAGCGACCGATGCACTTGCGACTGTTATGCAAGATAGTCGAGTGGAAGATGCTAAGTTTGATTACCCATCGCGTAAAGAACGCGGTGGTGAAAGCTTTGTTATTAGTTTTGTTCTAAATACAGGTAATGATCAAGTGATACCTGCGGTGTCTGAGCAGGGGGCGCAATGAGTCAGTTACAACCTAAGCAGCAAATAGCTTTAGCATTGTTAGCGGTTTTATTAGTGCTTAAGTTTGCGGTAGTCCCACTACTTGATTGGCAAGATGAGCAAATAGGCATAATTAGCAACTTACAAAAGCGTGCTACAAAATCGCAAACTGTAATCGATAATCAAGCTACTATTGATTCTCAGCAACAGCAAATTAGTAAGCAGCTAGAGAGTATTAATCGATTATTTGTCGAGCCACAAAAAGATACAGAGTTCAAACTTGCTATGCAGCAAAAAGTTGAGCAGTTGATGGCAACGCATAATCTACAGATAAACAACAGCAACTGGTTGGTCAGCCTTAAAGTAGCAGAAGACAGCTTGATGCGTCATCAACTTACATTAAACATAAGTGGTAAACTGATAAACTTTCAAAATGTGTTGGTGCAACTAGAAACGAACACGCCATTAATGCAAGTTAGTGATTTTAATATGCGTATGAAAGGTCAAACTGCGCAAGAACTTGGTCAGGTTGATGGTACAATTCAGCTAAGCTTTTATATGCAACAAGGAGAACCTAATGAATAGAGCAATACTTATTCCTAGCGTTCTTATTTTATTGTTATTAGCTTTAGATTTTAGCAATCGTTTAATTTTAGAAAGCACCAAAGCAGATAACGACTTTAACCAGAAAAGTTTAAAGGTTATGCCTTTGCCGTTACTATCTGAGACAACAAGGCAAACACTAGAGCAAACATACAAAAAATACAGCCAACCCGTGCAAAATACACAAGTAGCAGAAAAAGGCTTGTCCGCGGCTGAACAAGCAGAGCAAAATGGTGAACTAATTAGCGTATTTGCTGGCGATTATGAACTTAAACTAAAAGCTGTAATCACCACAAATGAACCTTATGTATTAATAGAACAAAAAAATATCAATGACGATAATACACAACTTGTTAAGTATGCCGATATGCAAACAGTGCATGGTTATAGCTTAAAAGTATTGTCAAATACCGAAGTTGAGCTTACTAAAGGTCAACAAAATATTACTTTAATCATGTACCAACGTGGTTGATAAACAACTAGTTATAGTGTCCGGAAAATTTATGAAACATAGCAAGGCCATTTTTTTAGGCATGGTTGCGATGAGTGTACTTACAGGGTGCGCAAGCTCAAATAGCGGTATTACCGCGGCGCCATCGTATTTAGAAAAAGCACAGACAAATAATGTTACAGCAACAGACGTAGACAAAGTTGAAGATACGCAGCAAGCTAAAAAAGCAAACCAAGGAATTGTTTACGTAGAGCCGTTACAAAATAAAAGCAGCCTAAAATCAAGCCAAACAGACCTTGCAAGCCAATTTAGTGATACTGAGCAAGTTAAGTTAACTGCTGATAGCTTACTAGTTAAAGATTACCTGCATTATGTGTTTGGTGAGTTATTAAAAGTTAATTACATTTTGGGTGAACAGCTAAATGCGAGTAAAGCTCAAGTCACATTAAATCTTCAAGATGCGTTAAGTAAGCGTAAATTGTTTACAATCAGTGAGCAAATGCTGCAAGAAAGAGGCATTGTTATTCGTTTTCAAGATGGTATTTATTACATCCATAAATCAGAAGATGGTATCTCAAATAACTTAGTGTACGGTTATGGTGCTAACCCTGAAGATGTACCTAATACTTCGAGCGAAATTGTACAACTCGCGCCTTTTAAAGCTGGTGTGCAGACATCGTTAGCCAACACTATTAAGCAACTAACCCAAGTGAATGCAAAGGCTATGTTTGAACAACAGGCGATAATGCTAAAGGGTAAACGTAATGACATTATCAAAGCGCTTGAATTTATGCAGCTTGTTGATCAGCCAGTATTTCGTGATCGTTCAATAGGCATGTACAAATCAAGTTTTGTCCCAGTTGATGATTTGAGTAAACAATTACAAGATTTACTTAAGCAAGAAGGTATATCAGTGAGTATAAATGCGTCAAGTGAGCAAGCTATTTCTATTGTGCCGCTTGAGCGCACGAATACCATGGTGTTTTTTACAAACAACAAAGATTTTTTGAAGCGAGTGTCGTTTTGGGCAAAACAACTTGATAAACCAGCTGACGGTAATCAAGAGCAATACTTTGTATTTGTACCAGAGTTTGCAAGAGCTGTAGATTTAGGCACAAGTATTCAAAATCTTTTAGGTGGAGGCAGCGCTCAGACTTTATCGAATAGCACCTCAGCTGCGAGCCAAAATCAACAACTAAATACTTCTAGCCAGTCAAAAAAATCAGCTTCTGCAAATGTTTCAGTTCAATCTGATGGTATTAAGATGGTAGTTGATGAACGTTCTAATTCATTGATTTTTTATACAACGGGTGATGCCTACCGTAACTTACTTCCTATGATTAAGCGATTGGATATTATGCCTAAACAGATCATGCTAGAAGTAATGATTGCAGAGGTCAGTTTGACCGATGTGTTTAAGCAGGGGGTTGAATTTGCTCTTACAAACTTAGGAGCAACAGCACAAGGTGGATTTAGACTAAACGCAAATACACAAAATAGCCCTGGTCTAACTTACGCCTTATCAGGAACAGCTGGCAGCTTGGCGATTAACTTATTACAAACGAATGACTATGTTAATGTACTATCAAGGCCAACACTTGCAGTGCGAGACGGTGTACAAGCAAATATTAGTGTAGGTGACCGTATCCCTGTTGTAGGTGAAATAGTGACTGATTCAACCAATGGTTCTCGCGCTTCTGTTAGTTATTTAGAAACTGGTATCGATTTAAAAGTAACGCCAACTGTGAATGCGCAAGGTGTCGTTGTTTTAGAAATAAGCCAAGAAATAAGTACCCAATCAGAGGGAACGGGTGCAGAGGGTAACCCAATTGTGTTTGAACGCAGTTTACAAACAGAGGTAATTGCTGCAAACGGTCAAACAATTATGCTTGGAGGACTAATTAGCGAAAACAGTACGTTAAGTGATACCTCAGTGCCTTTCTTTTCAAGTATTCCATTATTTGGAAAGTTGTTTGATAAAACTAATAATAACTCTACTAAAACAGAACTTGTTGTATTAGTGACACCTCGTATCATAGGTAATACAGCTGAGTGGGAAAGTATTTACGAGCAATTTAAGCAAGGTCTAACAGAATTAAAAATATCCACACCAGCAAAAAATGTGAGTATTAATTAGAAAAGCAAATGCAGGCACTAAAGTAGCCAAATAAAAGATTTAATACCTTGAAGTATTTTTGTAATTTATATAAATACAATGCTCCCAAATCATTGAAGCTTTTATGTGCACAAAATATATACAAGATAGGTGCAAAACAGGGTGTGTAAACAATTGTAACCAAAGACTTTTTTTTTCAATAAAAAAACTGCGGTATATTTAAGTGTATGAAAGTAAATGATTTTAAAAGGTGTACATAGAATCCATAAAACGGTAATATAAATTTGTTAGTGTAACGACTGTTAATTACTTGACAATAAACTAACATTCATTAGACTAATTCTGAATTTGACTAGTAGTCACTTAGGTGACGGCCTATGGTGCATGGTCATTCAAAACTAAAAAAAAGGGACAATGAAGGTTCCTGTTTCATGAAACTTTGGAGAATATAAAATGTTCAAAAAAACACTTGTTGCCTTAGCGCTATCAGGTTTATCTACAGCAGCTTTAGCCGCATCAGTTACTGGTGCTGATGAAAAAGTATCACTTGAAGGTGTTGCTGTAGTTGGTGAGTTAACTCAAGCAGATCTAACAGCTCCAGCATTTGTTCAAGGTGCTGAGTACATTGTTAATGACGTAATCGCTATTACTGTTACTGGTGCTAAATTTGATACATCAGTTGATCCTGCATTATCTACAAACAGTTCTTTAGCTACAGCCGACCAAGCTACTTTCGCGTTTGTTGACTTTCAAGGTGACAACGTTGCTCGTTTCCGTGTTAGTACTAACAACTCAGCTAAAGGCGATACGTTAACGCTTTCAACTTTTACTCTTGACACTAGCGATGCTGTTGCAAAAGGTAAAGTATCATTCAGCTCTAAAGCTATCTCAGTTAACCCTTCTATCGGTGACTATGATGCAAGTAAAGCTACAAGCACAGCCCCTGCATATACATATGTATCACAGCTAACTTCAGACCTTACTAAGTTTGACGGTGTAATTACTACAAGTAAAGGTCGTCAAGAGTTTACTACAGGTCTTAGTGATGTGTTAACTGTTGACCTAGCAAACGCAACAAGCGCTAAAAAGCCTCTTACTTTCACGAAGTTAACTCACGTACTTAAAGGTTCTGATTTTTCTTTCGCGATGGATTATGATGCAGATAAAGACGGCAAACTTTCTGCAGCTGAACTTGGCAATGCTTTAACAATTGCTACGAAAGAAGGGACTACTGCTAACAAAGATACATTTGCAGCTAAACTTAACGACAACATGACTGAGTTAACAATTACTCAAACTATTGACACTGCTGGTACTAAAAATGTTGATAGCTTCACAGTTACTGCTAACGTTAAAGGTCAAACAGCGAAAGGTTCAGTACTTACTAAGCAATCTTTCACTTTTGAATCTACAGCTGTAACTGCATCTACAGGTTCAGCTTCAATCGCTGCTGCTTCTGCAGGTGCTTGGACGCTAGACGGTTCTTCAGATGACATCGAGCTTATGCCTTTCGGTACTGAGTACGCTCAATCAATCACTGTTGCTAACCGTGGTACAGTTGAAGGTGCAATCACTGTAACTCTTAAAGCTGAAGGTAAAACTTACACTAAAGAGCTTACTCAAGTTGCTGCTGCTAACTCTGTAACAAACATCAGCCTAGAAGTTGCTGCATTTGCTAAAGAGTCAGGCATCACTGGTAACGCACACGTAAACGTAGTTGTAAACGCTCCATCAGGTAACATTGGTGTTAAAGGTGTTTACTACCACAAAGCTTCAGCTGACCGTGTATTAACTTACTAATAAGTATTTAGTACATAACCAGCTATGGTTTTAAAAAAGCGAGCCTAGGGCTCGCTTTTTTTATGTATAACGTTTACTTGCTCTAAATGAGAAATTGTTAATCTAGGAGGCGACAGGTTTTATCCCTAAAAAGGTTAAGTATTATTGCGGATTGCTATTAATCAAAAATTCCTTTCTCCGCTAGCCCCTGTAATCGTTGTTTGCTACACTTCGACACTGTTTTTGTTTTGTGAGCATGATGAGTGAAGTATCCAATAGTAAAACCGTTTTTGCCTTCAATCGACGCGTACAAAGCGCAAATTGATGGTGTATTTGAACGCTGCTGGTTAACAAATAATGGCCCGTGTTTGCAGCAATTTGAGCAACAACTAGCAGAATATTTAGGTGTTGAACATTTACTATTGGTTGCTAACGGCACATTAGCATTGCAAGTCGCATTTGCTGCATTAGATACTAAAGGAACGGTATTAACCACACCTTTCTCATTTGCTGCAACAGCAAGTTCTCTCAAGTTTGCGGGTATTACCCCCGAGTTTATTGATATAGACCCACGTACTTATAATTTAGATATTAATAAAGCAACGCATTCACAGCTTAATAGTGCGACAGCGGTTTTAGCAGTGCATGTTTTTGGTAACCCATGCGATGTAGAGGCGATAGAGAACAAAGCAAAAGAATATGACTTAAAAGTTATATATGATGCTGCTCATGCTTTTGCGAGCGATATTGATGGGAAAACGGTGCTTGATCATGGTGATGTAGCAACGTTAAGCCTACACGCTACAAAGTTGTTCCATAGCGTGGAAGGCGGTGCCATCATCTTTAAGCATGAATCTGATTATTTAAAAGCAAAGCAATTAATTAACTTTGGTTTTGATGCAAAACTATACCCAGAACTGGTTGGTATTAATGCTAAAATGAGCGAAATGCACGCTGCTATGGGGTTATCTGTATTCGAGCATGTTACTGAGATAACCCAGAAAAGGCGTGATCTTGTTGCTCATTACCATCTACTTTTAAAAGCGACTGCAGAGCAAGGCCTATTGAGTTTACAGGCTTGGCACCCTCAAGGTGTAAATAATGGTGCATATATGCCTGTAGTCCTTAAAAGTGAACAACAATTGTTACAAGTACAGACTAAGTTGCTCGAACAAGGTATTCAAACAAGACGCTATTTTTATCCGAGCTTATCTACAGTCCCTGCTTATGGAATGCAGGGCAGCACGCCACATGGTAATGAGTTAAGTTTACGAATTTTATGTTTACCTATGTTTACTGATTTGACATTAGAAGGCGTTGAACAGATTTGCAGTAGTTTAATTTCAGCACTTGAAAGCAGTTGTTGATATACACCCATTTAATAGGAAGCTAGATGGCAATTTATACGCGAGATGAATTACTCAGCCTGGGTCTTTCAAAACTCGGTGAGAACGTAAAAATATCAAAAAAAGCGTCTATTTATGGTGCTTCAAGAATCTCTATAGGCGACAACGTCCGCATAGATGATTTTTGTGTTCTCTCTGCTGGAGAGGGCGGTATTACATTAGGCAGTCATATTCATCTTGCCGTATACAGCTGCCTTATTGGCGCTGGGCATATTCAATTGGCCGATTTTTGTAATATTTCTTCAAGGGTTGCTATCTACTCAAGCAGTGATGATTATTCAGGGGCTTTTTTAACTAACCCGACTATTGATAGTGAGTTTACTAACGTTGAACATGCCCCTGTAACACTAGCTAAGCATGTAATTGTTGGAAGTGGCAGTGTTATTTTACCAGGTGTTACGTTAGAGCAAGGTGTTGCTGTTGGCGCATTAACTATGGTGAATCGTTCTTTAGCTGCTTGGGGGATTTACGCAGGTCAGCCTGCAAAATATATTAAAGCGCGAGAAGATGGCTTACTTGCGCATGAAAAATCTTTCCTAGCAGCCTACCAAACTAAATAATCGATATGACAAAACGTATAATCCATATCTTTGCTGATACGCCGCATCACTATAAACCGATGCAACAATTTTTTGAACAACAATGTAGACCAGACGCTGAACAATTGTTTTGGGTTAAAACACCCGAATCGATTCCAAACTTTGTAAATTATAAGAATAATGCAGAGCTTTTTGCTTTGCTTGAGAGTACAGCTAAAGAAGACCAAATAGTATTTCACGGCTCTTTTGACATGCATGTTTGGAAAAAACTCTTGCTTAGTTCGGTCACAAAACGCTGTAGTTGTGTACTTTGGGGGGCTGAGCTCTATCGTCATACAAGGCCGAAGCGCACCATAAAAGAACGTGTCGTCCATGTTTTACATGCATTAGTGATTAACCGATATAAGCAAGTATTTGCTTTAAATAAAGGTGATGCAAAACTTGCTCAACGCGTATTATTTAAGCGAAATGTTAAAGTGCTGCCATATCCACTCATCGGGATGAAAGTTGAACAAGACCGCGAGCAATTAACTTCTGAAAAACCACTTAAAATACTCGTAGGTAATTCGGCATCAGCGAGTAATAACCATATTGACGCTTTAAACAAGCTTGCTCATTTGGCCAATGAAAATATCGAAATTATCATGCCACTTAATTATGGTGGTGAGCAAAGTTACATTGATGAAGTGGTTAAACATGCAACGACACTATTTGGTGATAAATTTATTGCTATCACTGAAATGCTTAACAAGCAAGACTACGATAAATTACTAAATGATGTGCATTTAACGGTGTTCGCTCAACATCGTCAACAAGGGTTATATGTTGCATATGCCATGTTATTAATGGGTAAACCCATGTTTTTGCTTTCAGACACATCTAGTTATAACTACTTAACTGAGCTTGGCTTTGAAATTTACAAAACTGATGAAGTAGCCAGCATGAGTTATTCAGAGCTAAATAATTTAATTAGCAAAGATAATAACCGTAACCCTGACTTGATGAACCAACATTTTACTGAGCAAGCATTAGCACCTAAATGGCGCAATATGTTAGAGCAGCTCCATGGATAAATTAGTATGAGTGTCGCACGTGATGCTGTATCTGGCGTATCTTGGACTGCCTCTGCCACACTTATTAAAGGTGGCCTTCAGTTAGCGCAGCTAGTTGTACTTGCTAGGTTCTTAACGCCAGCAGAGCTCGGTGTACTGGCAATTATACAGTTGGTGGTAGGGTTTGCCCAAATCTTTGGCGATGCAGGCATTTCAAACGCCTTGATATTCCATAAACAGTTAGAAAAATCACAACTCAACCAGTTATACCTAGTCAATGTAATTTTAGGTATCGTTATTTCTTTGCTAGTGCTTATGATGGCTGTGCCTACTGCGTCTTTCTTTAACATGCCACAACTGTCTTTGTTGTTATGTTATTTGTCTCCGGTATTTTTTATTCGCAGTTTAGGGCAGCAGCAGTTAGCCTTGTTACAGCAAAAAATGCACTTTAATAGTATTGCCAAAATTGAAGTATTCGCCAGTGTGGCAAGTTTTATAGCATTAATTATATTGTTAGCAGTTGATTTGAGATTAGAGTCAGTTGTGTTTTCTCAATTGCTTAATGCTCTGCTTTTAAGTACCTGCTTTTTAGTTGGCTTCCCTCTTTTAAGGCCTGGGTTTAGCAAGTTAAGTTTAAACAGCATTATCGCACCAATTAAGTATGGTCTATATCAAACAGGTGAGAGCTTCGTAAACTTTATAAGTGCCCAGCTTGATCAGTTGCTGATCGGTAAATTACTAGGGCCAGAAGTTCTTGGTATTTATGCTTACGTTAAAGCCCTTGTATTTAGACCTGCATTACAATTGATTAATCCAGTGGTAAATAAAGTGGCCTTCCCGCTTATTGTTAAACATAAAGAAACGCATAGCTTAGCTATTTTATATGGCATGGTGATTAGGCTACTTAGCTTAATCAATATACCTTTGTACTCTTTAGTTGCTCTATTCCCTGAGTTTATTTTAGGAATGGCTTATGGAAATGAGTGGCTGGAACATGCTGAGCTTCTTCGTTGGCTTGGCTTATATATGCTTATCATATCTATGATGAACCCTATCGGTGTGCTGTTGCGTGCTAGTGGTGAAGTAAAACGTGGTTTTTGGTGGAATATTGCAGTAACAATTGTGCGTCCCTTAGTTATCGTACTTTCAATTAATGAAGGTATTACGGTAATGGTGCAAGCGCTGGTTGCGTTACAGGTTTTATTATTTTTACTGCACTGGAAACTTCTTATTAAGCCTATTAGTGGTTTGTCTTTTTTCCAGTTTGCTGCCGCACTCGGGCCAGCATGCATAGCATTTTTTGCGATAGCAGCCTTGTTGTTATTACTTATACAGCCATTATTAATATTAGCTCCAGTATATTTGTTTGTGCTTATTTGTGTAGGTTACTTAATCGCAATTACACCGCAACTACTCAAGTTTTACAGTTTTATTCGAGGTTCTTAGTATGCCCGGTATGATCGGTTTTATTAGCCCAGACCAAGTAGCAGAAGATCATGATTGCTTTGCGAATGTAGCAGGCGATAAACATAGTTATTTTGTTTCGCAGCACTATCAGCACATGCTTAAAAATGTTGAGCATATAGCGTGCTACGAATATAGCGATGATCGTTTGCACGTCACAATTTGGGGCGATATCTTTTCAATCAATGGTAATGACTGTAAAACTGAAGATGCACTACAGAATCTTTGCGAGCAGTACCTAATTGATAACCTACTTGAGTTTTGTCATGGCTTAAATGGTTACTTTGTTTTTTCGGTATATGATAAACAAACACAAGCACTTCATTTGGCAACAGATCGCTTCGGTATTAAACCACTTTACCTATGGGTTGAAGGTGATCGTATAAAAGGGTTTGCAAGTGAGCCAAAAGCCATACTACTGCACCCAGACTACACACAAGAGATCGATCAGTCGGCTTTAGATACCTATGTTGATGTAGGGCACATGCTTGGTGAGCAAACTTTATTTAAGAATATACGACGTGTGCCAGCGGCAACATTAGTCACTATTAATACCCAAGCAGAACACTATCAGCAGCAACTCTATTGGCAATGGTCAGAGATTAAACCACTAAATGACATCTCGTTTGATGAGGCTGTTGATAAATCTTATCAGCTTTTTGATGCTAGTATGGCTCGATGTATGAGTGTGGTAAAACAGCCTAAATTAGCGATCACGCTAAGCGGAGGCCTTGACTCTAGAGTTTTACTAGCAGGAGCCAAGCAGCATTATAAAGGCGAAATTAAAACATTTACCTTTGGTGAACCAAGCTGTGATGACGCCGTTATAGCCAAACAAGTGGCAGATTTCGCAGGGGTATCTAACCAGTTGGTTGCAATTGATCAAAGCAATTGGTTCTCTGGCAGAGAACGTGGCGTTTGGTTGACTGATGGCTTAAAGAATATTTTACACATGCATGCACTTAGCTCTGTAGAGTTGATTGCGCAAGAGTCTAATTATTTACTCAATGGTTATTTAGGTGATGTGACTTTTGGCGGGAGCTATTTATTCCCTGAGTCGCAAGCAACAATCTCAAAGCAGAAAAGAATTGCAACTCGCTACACTAAGCATGTTCAACATGCAAACATTGATCATGACTACTTTACACATGAAAATGATGATCCAGTGCTTATCTATAATCGCGGAGTACGCTTTATTGGCGCTGGAAGTGATTTATTGAGTCATCAGTTACATAACCTTAAACCGTTTATGGATAACGATTTGGTTGAGTATCTTTATTCTCTACCAGAAAGCTTTAGACGTAATGGTAAGTTATACCACGCAATGTTGTTACGTTATTATCCTGACTATTTTGCAGCGATCCCTTGGCAACAAACAGGAAAACCAATTTCATTGACCGAAAATCAAGTTGAGCCAAAGGTAAATCCAGTTAAGCAACAATTAGTAAAGCTAATAAAAGGTTCTCTGTTTGAAAGAGCGGCACGCAAGCTATATCGCTCAATTGCCCCTAAGCGACACTATGTAGCCTACGACACTTGGCTCAGAGAAACGCAATTTAAGCAGTATCTTACAGACATGTTATGTATGCCAAATAGCCGAGTCGCAACATTAATTGGCAATGACCAAGTTAATAAAATTCTATCCAAGTTCTTTGCAATGGACGACTCAATTCGCCCTGAAAAAATAGGCAGTTTATTAACGCTAGAATTGTATTTAGAACAGTTAGAAAGCGGCAAAAAATCGGCAGGTTATAGCAAATAGGCTGTATATTTGCGATAATTCGCTGCTGTTGAAAAGCTAATTAATTTAGTTAAAAAGGGTGTGGATGAAAACGATTATAGTAACAGGTGGTGCAGGGTTTATTGGAAGTGCCGTGGTACGTTTTTTAATAAACGAAACAGCGCATAAAGTTATAAACCTAGATAAGCTCACATATGCTGGAAATTTACAGTCACTTAAAAGCGTAGAAAATAACGAACGTTATACCTTCATTCAAGGTGACATTTGTGATCGTGCAACTGTCGACTCACTTTTCCAATCATATCAGCCTGATATTATAATGCACCTAGCTGCAGAATCGCATGTTGATCGTTCAATTGATGGGCCTGGCCAATTTATTCAAACAAATATTGTTGGTACATATACCCTACTTGACGCAGCACGAGGTTATTGGGCAAGCTTAGATACCAATAAGCAACAAACCTTTAGATTTCACCATATTTCGACAGATGAAGTTTATGGTGATTTACCTCATCCAGATGATGTCGAAAATAGCTCAAGTTTGCCTTTATTTACAGAGCAAACATCGTATGCGCCTAGTAGCCCTTATTCTGCCAGTAAAGCAAGCTCTGATCATTTAGTGAGAGCGTGGCACCGCACTTATGGTTTACCTGTCGTTGTTACCAACTGCTCGAATAACTATGGCCCGTTTCATTTTCCTGAAAAGCTGATCCCATTAGTCATTTTAAATGCGTTAGAAGGCAAGGCATTACCTATTTACGGTGATGGTTCACAAATTAGAGATTGGCTATTTGTTGAAGATCACGCGCGTGCTTTATACACCGTTGCGAGTGAAGGTAAAGTAGGTGAAACATACAACATTGGTGGACATAACGAAAAAACAAACCTTGAAGTAGTAAAAACTATTTGTAGTTTGTTAGATGAGTTAGCACCAAGTAAAGATTTAGCAGAAGGGTATGCTTCACTAATCACCTATGTTACAGACCGTCCTGGCCATGACCGTCGTTATGCAATCGATGCAGCTAAAATTGCTGACCAACTAAATTGGACACCTCAAGAAACGTTTGAGTCTGGTATTCGAAAAACAGTGCAATGGTATTTAGACAATCTAGATTGGTGCCAAAATGTTCAGGATGGCTCATATCAACGTGAGCGACTAGGTGCAGCCGAAGAATAATTGCTAGCTTTTGCAGCCTAAATTGGACGTTTCGATAAAGAAAGTTGAGTGTAAAGTAAGCATACCTAAGCGCTCAGAACTGACCATTAAATGAAGTATGGAAATGAGTAATTCACAAATGAACAATGACAATTCATCATTACGCAAAACAAAAGGCATCATACTTGCCGGTGGTAGTGGTTCACGCTTACACCCGATAACTCAAGGTGTTTCTAAGCAAATATTACCGATTTACGATAAACCGATGATTTACTATCCATTATCGGTGCTAATGCTTGCTGAAATTAAAGATATACTCATCATTACTACACCTCAAGATCAAGCGCAGTTTAAAACTCTATTAGGTGATGGCAGCCGTTTTGGTATCAATTTGAGCTACGAGGTACAGCCAAAACCTGAAGGCCTAGCACAAGCTTTCATTATTGGTGAAGAATTTATTGGCGACGATAACGTTTGCCTCATTTTGGGTGATAATATTTTTTATGGTTCTAACTTTTCACCAAAGTTAAAAGCCCATGCAAAACTTGACCAAGAAGCATGTATTTTTGCATATCAAGTAAACGACCCTGAAAGGTTTGGGGTTGTTGAAGTAGATGAAAACTTTAATGGTATTTCAATTGAAGAAAAACCGTTAGAGCCCAAATCTAACTATGCAGTAACAGGATTGTATTTTTACGATAACTCCGTGATTGAAAAAGCCAAAAAGGTCACTCCTTCAGCTCGTGGTGAGTTAGAAATTACAGCAATTAACCAAGCATATTTAGACGAAAACCGCCTTAAAGTTGAAGTGCTAGGGCGAGGCTTTGCATGGCTAGACACAGGCACGCACGATAGTCTGATGGAGGCGTCGCTCTTTGTACAAACAGTTGAAAAGCGCCAAGGCTTCAAAATAGCCTGTCTGCAAGAAATTGCTTATAAGCAGGGGTGGATCACTAAAGAGTCTTTAATAGAGCAAGGGCAAGCTTTAAGTAAAACAAGTTATGGTCAGTATTTATTAAAATTGGCAGCAGGGAAAGCGCAATGACAGGCACTGTAAATCAGAACGTAAGTTCACAAAAGCCCTTTGATCTGATTGAGCTTTGGTTAGTACTTTGGAACAAAAAGTGGTTAATCATATTTTTATCAATCGTTTTTAGTGCAGCAATTTTAGCCTACTCGTTAACCTTGCCAAATATGTATAAGTCGACGGTACTGTTAGCGCCGCAAAAGCAGCAAGAAAGTGGTGCCTTAGCATCACTAGGGCAGTTGGGTAGCTTAGCAAGTGTTGCAGGTATCAATTTAGGTGGTGCTGGTGACGACACTGCTGTGTATTTAGAGATCATCAAATCAAAAGACTTTCTATATAAATTTATTGAGCAAAATAACGTAAAAGTGAATTTATTCGCTGTAAAAGAATGGAATAGAGATTCTCAGCAGCTGGTAATCGATCCTGCGCTTTATAGCGACGGAAAATGGAAAGTAGACGAAGAGACAAAAGAAAGTCTAGAACCTTCAATGTTCGAAACATACGAGAGACTACTTAAAAAGCTTTCTGTACAACAAGACAAAGTAAATGGTTTAGTTAAAATTTCATTTGAGCATATCGATCCTCGCATTTCTAAGCAGTATGTAGAAAATATCGTTGCATTGATTAACAAATCGGTTAGAGAGCGTGAAATAGCTGAGAAAAAAGAAAGCATAAAGTACTTAAACGAACAGCTATCAAAAACCAACGTAGCCGAAATGCAAAACGTATTCTACACAATTGTAGAAGAGCAAACCAAAGCAATGTTACTTGCCGAGGTTCGTAAGGATTTTGCGTTCAAGATTATTGAAAGTCCTATCATTGAAGAACGAAAGTCATCTCCTAACAGAGCGGTTATTTGTATTCTTGGTGCTATTTTTTCAGGGTTCTTTGTTTGTGTAAGCATCTTATTGCTACATTTTGTTCGTATTAATAATCGTCAGCACAAAGGTGATTAAGCCAAAGTGATAAGGTTATAACTTGAACGCTGACGACTCTCTCTGCTTTGCTGAACAACAACAGCAAGTAGTAAATACCAAGCTATTAATCACTGGCTGCCTGTTGCTTGCAGGCTGGTTATTTTTGCCATTTTTAGCTTGGGTTGCAGGCGTATTTATTTACGCCTTTGCAGTACAAAAAACCAAGCTTGATAGTGCAATCGTCTTTTTTGTTGTGTTCTCGTTATCTGTGCTGATCGCTTCGCGTCATATAGGCTATCTTTGGGGGGGAGCAGATGATATGCCCTCTTACTTAATGGCTTATGAGCGTTATAGCAGCTTTTCTAGTATGTTACCCACCTCATTACTGTATGCAAAGCATGCAGATTTCTTGTTTGCTTTATATAGCTGGGTTGTAGCGAGCCTAACTAATAATCACTCATTCCTTTACTACTTTACAACGCTAGCGGTTACCTACCTGTTAATTTGGAAATTTTGTAAGTTAGTTGATAATCCTAGCCCACTGCTGTGCTTTTTAATGATTGTATTTTTTTATAAGTTCTTTCAAAGTCAGTGGCACTTGATCAGAGCGTGTATGGCTGTGCCAATTTTACTCTATGGAATTTGGTACTCACAAACGAATAAGAAACATGGCATAGCCATTTTTTTCTTAGGAAGTTTAATGCACTTTTCAACAAGCTTTTTACTACTCCCTTTGCTTATTTTTAGTAAGCATTTAAATCGACGTTGGAACATTGAACAATTAATCTTGTTGATTTTAGGGTTTGTTTTTGCAGCAATTTTTGGGGTGTTAGCAATTAAAGGGGTAGGTTCTGTTATTAATCATTACATGATTAATAAAATTTTAACGCGTTTAGTTTTTGAACCTAGTTTTTCAAAACTACCTTCTTTGTTGTTTTTTATTTTCGTCACGATTATCGCATTACCTGGCTATATAAAAACAACAAGCCCAACGTATATTCGATTATTTAATATGATGAGCTTTTTGACATTGCTCAGCTTTATTGCGCTGTTTTTTATAGGTGATGAGTTACATCGCATTTTATTGCCGTTGTATCTTTTGTATGCCCCTTTAATGTTGTTAGCATTTCAGTACATAACACCCAAAATAATAACAGGCACCTTTTTATTTTTAGTTATCGCTTTTCATATGGCCGCATTTTCTTATGTGCTCCTGATTAATGAAAGTAACTTTTTTTATCAAGATGAAATACATAGACATCCGATAGAAAACAAAGGGTTAGATTACTTCTTAACCTTTAAGCACTATAGCGAAACAGATATTACTTATTACGATGGTTACCGAAATAAGTAAGCGCGATATATTACCTAGGCTTTTAAAATGAATAAATTAATTACTGTCATCATACCAACGTACAAACGTGCGCATGCATTACCTAAAGCAATCGCAAGTGTACAGGCTCAAAGCTATGAGAACTGGGAAATAGTGATTGTTGATGATAATGATCCTAGTAGCAATGCGCGTGCCCAAACCGAAGCTGTAATGGAACAATATGCTGATGAACAGCGAATTAAATATATTCGCCATAGTGCGAACAAAGGAGCTTGCCAAGCGCGCAATACCGGTGTTGATTTTGCGCAAGGCGAATATGTAGCATTTTTAGATGATGATGACCTGTGGCTACAAACTAAACTTGAACAACAAATCGACGCATTAGAGAAAAGCAATGCAGCTATTTGTTATTCCGATATGTATTTAGAGTATCAAGGCTGGAAAAAGTACTTTGGCTGCCTTGGAGCCGATAACTTATATGAATCGTTACTAAATCAAGGTTATGGTATTTGCACATCCGTCTTATTAATTGCAACGGATGCTATCCGCGATGTTGAAGGCTTTGATAACAGTCTACCAAGCATGCAAGACTATGATTTACTACTACGTTTATCAAAAAAATACCCTGCAATTCACTTAGCCGAAGCACTTATTACGTACCAACTTGCTGATGATGGTATTTCATGTAACCCGGTATCAAAAGCGAATGGTCATCGTGCAATTATAGATAAATACGAGGCAGAGTATCTTCACCTTGGCTTAAATACTGGCTTATCAAGACAGTTCGAAAGTTTGGCAGACTTTGAATTACGTAGCGGTAACCGAATGATGGCAATAAAAAAATACACCCATGCTTTAAAGTTAAAGTTATTAAACCCACGCGTAATAGTCAAATTACTGGTTGGGGCGGTGTTTGGTAAAAAGCCTCTTGAAGCCTACCTACAACGACGTCAACAACGTACGTCTGTTAATACAAATGCAGCGTCATAAGGATAAATAAAATGCGTGGCATGTATTTAAATTGCGATCCAAAGTCATTACCGGCTTCTTTTGCTGCAATGTCCGACAATAGCAAGCTATATAAATTTCCTGAAAATATAGCCCAAGGTTATTTGATTTACGATACCAATGCTTGGTCGACTCCGCCGATAGAGATATATCAAGAGCAAGTATTTATTGCTTCAGGTTGGTTTATCTATAAACAAAAGTTAAACCCGCTTGCTTTACTTGCTAAAGACATTGTTGAACACGGACCAAGCGTATTAAACGATATTTTGGCAGGTGTATTTGTCATTTATTGGAAAAATGGTGAGCAAACTACTTTGCTAACGGATGCACTAGGTTTATCAACTCACTATATCGATAGACTAGCGAGTGAACTTCGTATTGCGCCAAGTGTTAAAGCACTTCTTACTGACAAGCATACATTAAATAATGATATGCAAAGCATTCTTGGTAAAAAGCAGCATTTGTTTGGTAATTTCACGCTTTATAACGAAATTGAGCGCCTACAACCTGGTGCGGCAATTACTTCTGGAACAGAGCTGAGTTACTTTACATTTTATGACGGCAAAGCAATAGAAGACCTTGGAGAGTATGTAAATACATTAACTGAATTCTGGCCTTATGACACTCGCATTTTACCTTTAAGTAGTGGCCTTGATTCTCGTTATTTATTAGCGAATGGCACTTATAAATATGGTTTTACTTACGGACCCGAAGGTTCGCCAGAACGCAAAATAGCAGGGCATTACCAGCAAGACTTTGAACACTACCATGCCTTTGATTTTAATGAGCAGCCACTTCATGGACAAGAACAAGCAATTTTGGACGAAATGGCGTTTGCCACATTAAAGCCTATTAATCGCTTGTATACCAATTATCACTACATTGCACAGCACTATAACCAAGCCTCTACTTTTTATGACGGTTACTTAGGTGATTTATTTCAGCGCGGCACCTACATTAACTTTAAGGGAAAGCGAGGTGAGCTATTAAAGTTAGTGCCATTTGTTTATCGTTTTATCAACTTTAGCGCACATAAGTTACTTCGGTTACGCTATAAAGAACTGACTAACGGCGAATTTGAGATACTGTGGCAAGATTATAAAGTTAAAACTGCTAACTTAGCATTAAATGATTATCAAAAAGTGACTTACTATGAGTTTGTGTATGGTAGAGGTGGTCGCTATACCGTATTTGGTAGCAATGTATTAGCCGCACAATTTTTTACAATAGTCTCACCATTTGCCTCTCGAATAGTATTTGACTCATTTATTCAACAAGACTATTCACGAGCGGTGTCTTATCGTAATTTAAAGAAAATATGGTCAAAAACAGCTTCAAAGTATAAGAGTCAGGTTGTAGAGTCGGGTTATTCCCCACAGACACCAGCAGCTTTTATACCTTTTATACAGCTAACATACCGATTAATGTTTCACTTTATACCGTCGCGTGCCAACTATGGCGTTAAGCTCAAGCGTATGGAGAAACAAAAGAAGTGAGCGATTTTCGTGTATTACTCTTATCGAACATGGGGCCAAGTAAAAACAAGCCAAATTCAGGGCGGTTTGTTTATAACCAATATGTGAGCTTAAAAAAGCAGGGTAATTGCCATGTTGACTTTTATTATTTAGATCAAGAAGAAAAGTCGGGTATTGCTAAGTTATTGCGTTATCCTTTGTTCTTTTTACGTTTTGTACTTAGCTATATTTTTTCATTTAAAAAGTACGATATCATTCATATTCATTTTTATTTTCCGAATGTTTTATTAGCTATTGCTTATAAGCTTTTTCGAAATTGGCGAGCAAAAATCGTTGTTACCTTCCATGGTAGCGATATTTATTTGTATCCAACACCTGGGCCTGTTTATCGGTATAGCTCAGGTTTTGTTGATAAGTTTATTTTTGTGAGTGAAAAATTAAAGCAGCGATTTTTTAAGCCTGTTTCTGCAAGTGTGCTAAGTGCGGGTGTGAATGACCTATTTTATGAGCCACAGACAACCGCAATAAAACATTTCGATTTTGTTTTTGTAGGGAATTTAAATAAAAACAAAGGCATTGATAGGCTCGAAGCAATTTTAGAAAATTTTCAGCGTAAGTTAACGGTAGCGATAGTAGGGTCAGGCGATAGTTCGTTTATAGAGCGTCTCGCTAAAAACGAGAATGTGAGCATTCGTTATTTTGATTACTGCAGTGCACAACAGCTGGTTACAATTTATAACGAAAGTTACATGTTGATTAATTTATCATATAATGAATCATTTGGTTTGGTAATGGCGGAAGCTATGGCATGTGGGTTACCTGTAATAGCAACGCAGACCGACGGCAGCACCGCGCAAGTACTAAATGGCGAAAATGGCTTTTTAATTCCAAATGACGAAAACGTATGTGTTAGCGCAACGTCTGCGATAGAGCAAGTTTTGGACTTATCAGAACAAGACTATTTAACAATGCGCCTCTGTGCAATAAACTCTGCCGCACCATACCAGTTATCCTCTGTAACAGAGGAAGTTTTAAAGATATACGCTAAATTGAGAGTTGATAATGAATAGTGTAAATGTAGGTGGGATTGACGTATTAGCCTACCAATCAATTGATGAACTTATTGATACTTCAATTTTAGTACCTGAGGGCGTAAAGCCAGGTGTTGCAGTTGCAATAAACCCTGAAAAGGTAATGGCAGCGAATATTGATCAACAGGTTATGAGCACATTGCAACAAGCTACTTTGAGATACCCAGACGGTATTGGTGTGTCTTATGTAATGTCAAAGCGATTAAAACAGCCTGTGGCGCGCATTCCTGGTTGTGAGCTTTGGGAGCGTTTAATGTTACGTTCTGCAGAGAATAATGTGCCAGTATTTTTATTAGGCGCAAAAGAATCTGTGGTGCTTGAAGCTTATAGCAAATTGCTAGCGCAAGACGTAAATGTTGTTGGTTATCGAAACGGTTATTTTTCTGCTAGCGAAGAGCAGCAAGTTATTGAAGAAATAGCTAGCTCAGGAGCTAAGCTTGTAAGTGTTGCTTTAGGCTCGCCTCGTCAAGAGTTATTTATTTTTGAGTGTCAGAAGTCGTGCCCATCTGCCTTTTTTATGGGAGTAGGTGGCACTTATGACGTGTTTACCGAAAATGTAAAACGAGCACCTGCCGCTTTTAGAGCCGTAAACTTAGAGTGGCTCTACAGATTATTAAGCCAGCCAACAAGGATATTGAGGCAAAGTAACTTAATTAAGTATTTTTATTACTACCTTACAAAAAAAGTTTAAAGTTGCCCAGGGCTGGGTTTTTACAAAAGTTAATTTAAATTAGGGGTTTAAATGTTATTTAAAACTGTATCAGTCGTTGGGCTTGGCTACATAGGCTTACCAACTGCAGCTGTTATTGCATCACGCGGAATTAATGTTATTGGGGTTGATGTAAGCCAACATGCTGTAGATACAATTAATGCAGGGAACGTACATATTGTTGAACCAGACCTTGATATGGTGGTACGCAGCGCAGTTAAAGCCGGTAATTTAAAGGCAGTAACAAAGCCAGAAAAAGCAGAAGCATTTATGGTAGCTGTTCCAACCCCTTTTAAAGAAGACTACCAAGCAGATTTGAGCTACATAGAAGCTGCTGCAAAAGCAATAGCGCCAGTACTCGAAAAAGGCAATTTAGTTATTTTAGAGTCAACTTCGCCTGTTGGGGCAACAGAAGAGCTTGCAAACTGGTTAGCCGAAGCACGCCCAGACCTAACTTTTCCACAAACCGCTGGCAACGAAGCAGATATAAACATTGCACATTGCCCTGAGCGTGTATTGCCAGGTCACGTTTTGCGTGAACTTGTAGAGAATGATCGCGTTATAGGCGGTATGTCGGAAGAGTGCTCGAAAAAAGCAGTTGCCTTGTATAAAACCTTTGTTGTGGGTGAATGTTTACTAACAAACGCCAGAACAGCAGAGATGGCAAAGCTAACAGAAAACTCATTTCGTGATGTAAACATTGCGTTTGCAAACGAACTATCAATGATATGCGATAAGTTAGATATTAATGTTTGGGAGCTTATAAAGCTTGCAAATCGTCACCCGCGAGTAAACATTTTAAACCCAGGCCCTGGTGTGGGTGGTCACTGCATTGCTGTTGATCCATGGTTTATTGTTAGTTCTGCGCCAGAAACTGCAAAGTTAATACGTCAGGCTCGTGAAGTTAATGACGCAAAGCCTCATTATGTTTTAAAGCAAATAACCGATGCAGCTGATCAATTTAAAAAGCCAGTGATAGCGTGTTTAGGTATTGCATTTAAAGCTGATATTGATGATTTACGCGAGAGCCCTGCACTCGATATTACCAAGATGCTAGCTCAAAACAATGAAGCAGAAGTGCTAGTTGTTGAACCAAATATCAACGAGCTACCAGAAGCTCTAGCAGCGTTAGGCGTTAAATTGGTTTCAATTGAAGAAGCGCTTGAGCGCAGTAATACACTAGCAGTGTTGGTTGATCATAAAGAATTTAAGGACATACCTGCAGAGCAAGTAGCCAGAAAAGTGGTTGTTGATAGCCGCGGAATTTTTTAACTCAATAAGTAGATTTAGTAAGCCTGCCATTTTTGGCAGGCTTTTGTGTTTAGGATAATAGATGAAAGTTTTAACCGTATTTGGTACCCGCCCCGAAGCAATTAAAATGGCGCCGTTAGTTCTTGCGCTCGAAAACGATGCAAGAATTGAAGCTAAAGTGTGTGTTACAGCACAGCACCGAGAAATGCTTGACCAAGTACTGGATCTTTTTCAAATAACGCCAGATTATGACTTAAACATAATGAAAGCAGGGCAAGATTTATACGATATTACGAGTAAGATCTTACTTGGCCTACGTGATGTGCTTGATGAGTTTAAACCTGACTGGGTGCTTGTTCATGGCGATACAACCACGACATTTGCAGCATCAATGGCCGCGTTTTACAAGCAAATTAAAGTAGGTCATGTAGAAGCAGGTTTACGTACAGGTAATTTGTATAGCCCATGGCCAGAAGAAGCAAACCGCACATTAACGGGCGTATTAACAGCAAAGCATTTTGCTCCTACGCAAGCGTCTGCCGAAAACTTATTACGTGAACACGTATCAAAAAACGCTATTTTTGTAACGGGTAACACGGTAATAGATGCATTACTGCAAGTTAAAAAAAACGTACTGCCAAAAGAGGATGTACAGCAGCAGCTAACCGACAAGTTCGCTGATATTTTAGATAAACCTTATGTACTTATTACAGGTCATCGTCGCGAAAGCTTTGGTGGTGGGTTTGAGCGAATTTGCCAATCAATTTCGTCGCTGGCCTCAAAATACCCTGACTATAACTTTGTATACCCTGTGCATTTAAACCCAAATGTACAAGAACCGGTCAAACGCTTGCTGGCAGATAAAAGCAATGTAAAGCTTATCGACCCACAAGACTACTTGCCATTTGTGTTTTTGATGAACCAAGCATATTTAATTTTAACAGACTCAGGTGGCGTACAAGAAGAAGCGCCAAGTTTAGGCAAACCAGTGTTAGTAATGCGTGATACTACAGAACGCCCAGAAGCGGTAGCTGCAGGTACCGTTAAGTTAGTAGGCACAGACAGCGAAAAAATTATAGCAGCGGTGAGTGAGCTGATTGAGAATAAAGAAACATACAAAGAAATGAGCTTTGCACATAACCCATACGGTGATGGAAAAGCGTGCGAACGTATCATTGAAGGTTTATTTACCAGTTAAATATTTTTTAGCTGGTCTAAAGGCGAACAGAACAGCAATTATCAGTGAAATTAGAGCTGCTTGTTAGCATAACTACTTAGCTAACAAGCGGTTTTCTTATGGGTTATATTTAAACCGTTTTTAGAAACAAAACCAAGCTTGAAATATAGCGAGCCGCCTGTATAATGCCCCTACTTAAGGATGTTCCAATGTAAATGGATAGTAATGCAAATTTGCTAATTTACGAATAAACAAGTCATAAAAGTCTTCGACTTTAATTACTCCTAAAAAGAACTCCATAGAAATTGTAAAACTCATACTGCTAATGCGTTTTAATCGCCTCTTTAGTGGTCAGGTTTATGTATAAAAATAGCTATGTTTAGCCTTAATTCAAGGCCTTGTTAACTTGCGTATAACAAGCCGTCATGCTTTAATTGATCAGCTTTAAAATAAGTAAGTGTAAACTTATATAATAATCTTTTAGGAAGAAGAATGGCGTTCAAATTTAAACTCCTTGCAGCATCTTTATCTCTCCTCTCTGTAAGTGCATGTACAATCATACCAGGTAGTCATTACGAAGGTATAAACTCAGGGTCTCAAGTAGAAAACTTAGAAAAAGACCTTGAAAAAGTTAACATTCAAGTTATTGATTCTTCATTGATTAATATTCAAAAGCGTGAAACCAAAAAAGTTAATACCAGTAATACGCAAGGTATTGATACATCTGATTACCAATATCGTTTAGGGGTAGGTGACGTACTTACAATTGGTGTATGGGATCATCCAGAATTAACCATTCCTGCGGCTGTACAACGTACTGCAGAGTTTGATGGTTTTCGTGTAGCTGAAGATGGCACAATCACTTATGCCTATGCTCCTAAAATACCAGCAGCAGGGCGCACTGTTGCCGAAGTGCGCGAAGACCTTGTAAAGCGCTTAAGCCGAGTAATCGAGAACCCACAAGTTGATATAAAAATAGTTGGTTTTAGAAGCCAAAAAACTTATGTAACAGGCGAAGTAGAAAACCCTGGTGTATACCCAATTACAGAAATTCCGCTCACAATTATAGACGTTTTAAACAACGCGGGTGGTATTACAGAGCGCGCCGATTGGCGTGAAGTAACCTACACCTCGGGTAATAAAACAGAAATAATTCGCCTTGATGACTTTTATAGTTATGGTGATATTTCGCAAAACCGGTTATTAAAACATGGTGATATTGTGCATGTTAGCCGTAACGATAAACACCAAGTGTATGTATTGGGCGATGTAATTAAAGCTGGCACCGTAGATATTGATCGTTATGGCTTAAATTTAGCACAAGCATTAAGCGACACGGGCGGTATTAAAGAAGCAACCGCCGATGCAAACGGCATTTTTGTACTACGTAAGCGTGATTTAGCTAAAGATGGCGTCATCGCAGATGTGTACCAATTACATGCTAAAAATGTAGCTGCACTGGTTTTAGCAGAGCAATTTGAGCTTAAACCGCACGATATTGTATATGTAACCGCTGCACCACTTGCACGCTGGAACCGCGTAATCAGTTTATTGCTACCGTCTATTTCTACGGTTGACTCAATTAACGATGTAGCCAATACAAACTAAGGATAAGTATGTTTGACTCAGTATTAGTAGTGTGTGCTGGCAACATTTGCCGAAGCCCAACTGCCGAGTATGTACTTAAAAGTAAGTTACAAAACAAAGGGATTACTGTTACTTCGGCTGGTTTAACTGCATTAGAAGGTAAACCAGCCGATGCCACTGCTCAGCAAATTGCTGAGCAGCATGGCATTAACATGGCAGAGCACCGTGGCCAACAAATTAATTCAGCATTAGTACAGAACAACAGCGTTATTTTAGTGATGGAACAACGTCATCTAACTGACTTATGCACGCGTTACCCTCAAGCAAGAGGTAAAACGTTTTTGTTAGGCAAATGGTTAAACGACGCCGAGATCCCCGACCCATATCGTCAAAGCTTAGAAGCATTTACCCATGTTTATGAGCTAATAGACAGCGCATGTAGCGCTTGGCAAAAGTATTTATAAGGAAACTGCATTAATGAATGCTCAGCCTTCATCGCTTAATAATAGCAACCGAACATCGCAAAGTAATCAGCAAGAGTCGCAAGAGATAGATCTAATGGCCCTATTGGGTGCCTTACTAGACCGTAAATTATTTATTATGGCCATCACCGGCGTGTTTATGGTGCTAGGTGTTATTTATGCTATGTATGCAGCACCTGTTTACCAAGCAACCGCCATGATACAGGTAGAAGACAACAGCGCCACTGTACCGGGCTTTGATGACATGAGCGGCATGTTCGAAAGTACCTCGGCCGCGGTAACCGAAATCGAGCTATTGAAATCGCGTTCTGTAATTGGTGAAGCAGTCGACAAACTAAACCTCGATACAGTAGTTGAACCAAAACTATTCCCGCTAATTGGTAACCGAGCCTATAGACGCTTTAAACCAAGCTCACCGGGTGAACTGGCAGAGTCGAGCTTTGGTGCAAGCTCTTACGCATGGGGCGGTGAGAGCATAGATGTATTTAGGTTTGATGTACCAAACTTTAATATTGGTACTGAGTTTGTAGTGGTTGCTCAGCAAAATAACCAATTGGCATTGTTAAATGAAGAGGGCGAAACAGTATTAACTGGGCAAGTAGGGCAGGAGCTTACTAACGGTATTATTGAGTTAACTGTGCGTAACTTAAATGCACGCCCAGGTACTGAGTTTATTATTACCAAGCGTGACCGCTTAAATACCATTTTAGATTTACAAGCAGCCATTGGTGCAAGTGAAAAAGGCAAAGACTCTGGCATTATTAACTTAACCTTGCAAGATACAGATTATGGCTACGCTGAAAAAGTACTTGAGGAAGTCGCAGGTATTTATGTACGCCGCAATGTTGAGCGCAACAGTGCAGAGGCACAAAAGTCACTAGAGTTTTTAGAGGTGCAATTACCTGAGGTTAAAAAGCAACTTGAGTATGCCGAAAAGCGCTTTAACGATTATCAAATTAAGCAGAAATCAGTAAATATTACGCTAGAAACACAAGGTGTACTTGACCAAATTGTACAGCTAGAAACTAAATTACAAGAGCTAGAATTACAACGCTTGGAGCTTAGCCGTAAATTTAAAAAAGGCCATCCTGCTTATCAAGGTATACTTGAGCAAATTAAAGCAGTAAAAAAACAAAAGGATGAACTAACTGGTGAAGTAACGAACTTACCATCTACCCAGCAAGAGTTATTACGTTTAACCCGCGATGTAGAGGTAAGCAACCAAATTTATACCATGCTACTGGCTAAAACCCAAGAGCTCGATATTGTGCGTGCAGGTACCGTAGGTAACGTACGAATTATTGACCACGCAGAGGTAAATACATCAAAACCGGTTAAACCTAAAAAAGCGCTAATAGTGGTTATGGCGACTATACTTGGTGGCATGCTTGCAGTTGCAATTGTGTTAGTGCAAAAAGCACTGCATAAAGGGATTGAAGACCCAAGCGAAATAGAAGCCATGGGCTTACCTGTTTATGCCAGCGTACCGTATTCTGACCATCAGGATAAGTTGGTATCGTTTGGTAAGCTTAAAAACCGAAAAGCCACCCAAGCAAATACCATATTAGCGGTTGAAAACCCAGCTGACTTAGCAATAGAGGCACTACGTAGCCTACGTACTAGCTTACACTTTGCGATGATGGAGGCAAAAAATAATGTTGTTGCTATATCTGGCCCAAGCCCTGGTGTTGGTAAATCATTTATATCGGTGAATTTAGCAACTGTATTAGCACAAAGTGATAAAAAGGTGTTGATAATTGATGCTGATATGCGTAAAGGCTACTTACAAAAAGCCTTTAACGAAAAGTGGGAAAGCGGTTTAAGTGACTTTTTATCGGGTCGATTAGAGCTTAAAAATGTAATTAAACAAACTAAGGTACCAAACCTACATTTAATTACCCGCGGCCAAGTACCGCCGAACCCGTCTGAGTTATTAATGCATGAGCGCTTCTCAAAGCTGGTAGAAACCATTAAAGATCATTACGACTTAATAATTATAGATACACCGCCTATTTTAGCAGTGACTGACCCTGCAATAGTGAGTGCTCATGCTGGGAGTACACTACTAGTAACACGTTTCGGGCAAAACCACATACGCGAGTTAGAGCTAACTCGCAATCGATTTGAACAAAATGGTATAGATGTAAAAGGCGTGGTATTTAATGGTGTACTTAAGAAAGCCAGCAATGCCTATGGGTATTATGGTTATTACAATTATGAATATAAGTCAGGAAATTAAAGAGTCTATTTGACTCTTTTAAATAAAACTTAAAATACTGTCTCAATATAGGGAGCAGTATTTAAGCAGAGTGCTATGGTATTGATGTGTATTAGAGTTGGTATGGGTTTTATTAGTTAGCTAAACAAGAAATGTGTGGTGAGTTAACTTGGCTTTATATAGGTAAAGTACTTACGAAACTGAACTCATTTCTCGTGATTGGTTAAAATGAATTAGCTATCATAGCCTAATTATTTGTCAAAATTGTCTAGTTCGAAATATGTTTTAATGGCTAATTAATAAGCTAGATAAAAATTGAATAAATAGTTAAGCAGGTAAAAGTGTAAATGTTGAATAAATTGTTGCTATAAGAATATATGCTATATTACCTTTCAAATAAATTATTACCTTTAAAATAGCTAAACTAATTTTAGAGATAAAAAGCTAGTACTCTGAAGAT